>JAJYIC010000194.1 GCA_021790295.1 Pseudomonadota bacterium
AAGAGATCTGGCGCGAGATGCTTCATATTTGGGCGAACGAGGTCTATTCGATCGGCATCATCGCCGGCGTTCCCCAACCGGTCGTCGTCAATGACGATCTTCGCGGGGTCCCGGAAGTCGGCATGTACAACTGGAAGCCCGGCGCTTTTTTCGGCATGTACAAGCCTGACGGGTTCTGGTTGGCAACGCCGGCGCGCTTGGCGAAGACCCGCCCCGCAACCCAAACCGGCCGCTGACAAGGAAAGGAAACCGCCCATGCTGCCGGCACTTAGAGGCGCTTTTTCGGGCCCCCGAACCCTCGCCTCGACTGTGGGAAACGGCCTCTCATGTTAGGCTATTTTGTGCGCCGGCTTCTGATCATGATCCCCACTCTCATGGCGATCAGCATCGTCATTTTCACCATTATCAATCTGCCCCAGGGGAACTATTTTTCGACCTATGTCGCCGAGCTGCAAAGCTCCGGGGAAAGAGCCGATCTCAAGAAAATGGAATTTCTTGAACACGAATACGGGTTCGATCGTCCATTATGGCAACAATATTTGACATGGGCTGGAGGACTTCTTCGCGGAGATATGGGATATTCCTTCCGTTATAACCTTCCCGTCAACAAAGTTGTGGGAGACCGCCTCTTCCTGACGTTCGTCGTTTCTTTCGCAACTATATTGTTTACTTATATTGTTGCCTTTCCCATAGGAATATACTCCGCGACTCACCAATACAGTATAGGAGATTACCTTCTGACGTTTATCGGCTTTCTGGGGTTGGCGACGCCGAGTTTCCTGTTGGCTTTGGTGCTTCTTTATTTCGCCAATGTCGAGTTCGGCATCTCGATCGGCGGCCTTATGGACCCGAGGTTTTTCGGGCACAGCTGGAGCTGGGCGAAATTCGCCTCGGTCCTCGACCATTTGTGGATCCCGGTGATCGTTATCGGCAGCGCCGGCACCGCCGGCATGATCCGCCGGTTGCGCGCCAACCTTCTCGACGAATTGCAAAAGCAATACGTCGTCACCGCCCGGGCCAAGGGGCTGTCGCCATTGAAGGTGCTGTTCAAATACCCGTTGCGCATGGCCCTCAACCCGTTCATCTCCGATATCGGCTCTCTGTTGCCGCAAATCATTTCCGGAGCGGTGATCGTCTCGGTGGTGATGTCCTTGCCGACGACGGGGCCGATGCTGCTGTCGGCCTTGCGCAGCCAGGACATGTATCTGGCCGGCTCGTTCCTGCTGTTCATGGCCTTTATGACGGTCGTCGGCGTGTTCATTTCGGATCTGGCTCTGGCGCTTCTCGATCCCCGCATCCGCTTGCAGAAGGGCGCGGAAAGATGAGCGGGCGCAGCATCGAACTCGGCGCCGGCGAAGCCCCGCAGCATTTCGTTTCGAGGACGCCTTTCGACCCTTATGCGGTCGAGGCGATGACCTCCTCGCAAGAGCGTTATTACAGGGCTTCCCAATGGCGCCTGATGTGGTGGCGTCTGCGCCGCCACCGCATCGCCGTCGCCTCAGGCTTCCTGCTTTTGGCGATGTATCTGTCGCTCCCGTTTTGCGAGTTCCTCGCCCCTTACGGTCTCGACGCGCGCAATACCGATTTCATCTATGCGCCGCCGCAAAGGGTGCATTTTGTCGCCGATGGCCGGCTCACCGCTCCTTACGTCCTCGGCTTCGACTACCATCTCAATCTCAGAAACCTGCGGCGCGTCTACGCTCCCGACCCGCAAAAAGTGGAAAAGATCCGTTTCTTCTGCCGCGGCGGACGCTATCGCTTTTGGGGCCTCTTTCCGACGGACTATCGTCTTTTCTGCGCGGCGCGCGGCGGCCAGCTCTTTCTGTTGGGGACCGACCGGCTCGGCCGCGATCTTCTCTCGCGCATGATCTATGGCGCCCGCATTTCGCTGACGATCGGGCTCTTGGGCGTGGCGGTCAGTTTCACTCTCGGCATCGTCATCGGCGGCATCGCCGGTTATTACGGCGGCTGGACCGACATCCTCATCCAGAGAGCGATCGAGATCATCCAATCCTTCCCGCACCTGCCTTTGTGGATGGCGCTTTCGGCGATCCTGCCGGTGACCTGGAGCCCGCTTGTCGTCTATTTCGGCATCACCATCATTCTGGGGCTCATCGACTGGACGCATCTTGCCCGCGCTGTGCGCGGCAAGCTTCTCGCTTTGCGCGAAGAGGATTTCTGCACGGCCGCGGTTCTGATGGGGGCGCGCCCGAGGCGGATCATCGGCCGCCATCTTCTGCCCAACTTTATGAGCCACCTGATCGCCTCGGCGACCCTCGTCATCCCCAACATGATCCTCGGCGAGACCGCTCTTTCCTTTCTCGGGCTCGGGCTCAGGTCGCCGATGACGAGTTGGGGGGTGCTTTTGAACGAAGCCCAGAACATCAATGTGGTGGCGCTTTACCCCTGGCTCATGCTCCCGGTCGCAAACGTCATCCTGACGGTGCTCGCCTTCAATTTTCTCGGCGACGGGTTGCGCGACGCCGCGGACCCTTACCACTGAAAATAAGGACCCCTTTCAAGGGCAGAGAACCATCCCCTCGCGGGCGACGAGCGTGCCCGGACGACGCGCGGCCGCCGCCGCCGCGACCTCGTCGAGAAAGGCGTCGTCATGGCCGGGATCGTGATGAAAGAGTACGAGACGGCGCGCGCCCGAGGCCTCGGCGAGGCGCACTCCCTCCTGCCAGGTCGAGTGACCCCAATCCTTGTGCGCAGGATATTCGGCATCCGTATAGGCGGCGTCATAAATCATAAGATCGGCGCCGGCGGCGAGACGGGCGACTTGCGGGTCGTGCCCCTCCGGCCGGTGTTCGGTGTCAGTGAGATAGGCGACGCTTTTCCCGCCATAATCGAGCCGGTAGCCGGTGGCGCCGTTCGGATGATTGAGAGGGGCGGTCGAAAGCCGCACGCCCGGATGAGGAGCGATCTCGTCCCCGGCGGCAAAATCGACGAATTCGAGGCGGGCCGCAAAGATCCCGAGAGGGATCGGGAAAAACGGCGCCGCCATCATTTTTTTCAAAACCGCCTTGATCCCGAAAGGGGGCTCCAGATGGCCCGACCAGATTCGGATCCGGTACCTCGGGTCATAACAAGGCGCGAAAAACGGCAATCCGATGATGTGATCGAGATGAGTATGGCTGTAAAAAAGCGCGATTTCCCGAGGCCCGTCTTCCATTGAGAGAGCGTTCCCGAGGCGGCGCAAACCGGTTCCGCCGTCGAAGATGAGAATCTTCTCGCCGCAACGGACCTCGACGCAGGAAGTATTGCCGCCATAGCGCAGGGTTTCCGCACCGGGGCAGGCGATGCTGCCGCGCACCCCCCAAAACCGCACCGTCAATTCCGCGCTCTTCAAGCCCCCTGTCCTCCAGACTTTCGAGCCCCCGGCCGCTCGCCTTTTGCCGGCAACTATATCGTCGCGCCTTGCCCAAAAACCAACGGTGCGGCGCGGCTTTCGCTCGCCGCCGACAAAATCACCGCGTTATCCCTAACCCATCTTTAACGCTTGACGCGCTATAGCGCAGAAAACGCTCACTTCGAAGGTGCCGCTCAGATGTCAGAAGACGAGTACGAAGCGGCTCTGGCCGCCTACCTGCGCAGCAAATCCGTCACCCGCTGCCCGACGGTGTGCGTCGTTCCAACCCAGGCGAGCGTCGCCGAAGCCGATCGCGCCGCTTATCGCGCTTATGTCGCCGCGAGAGAGGCCCAGCGCCTCGAACGCTTGAAGGCTCTGCAAGAGATGCTCCGGCCCTGAGCGTCCTCGGAGAAGCCGCGAGGGTGAGCTCCCTTCCGAGGGCTCAGCGCCCTTTGTAATGCGGTTTGCGCCCTTCGCGGAACGCGGCAATGCCCTCGGCCGCATCGGCGCTTGTGCGCACCGCCGCAACCTCCGCGCCAAAGCGCGCGGCAAGTTCGGATGGCCCCTTCGGCAGGATGTCTCTTTCGACAAAGCGCTTGAGCGTCGCAAGAGGAAGGGGCGCGAGAAGAGCGATCTTTTGCGCGAGAAGAAGAGCCTCGTCGCATTCCCGGCCATCGGCCACGACGCGGTTAGCGAGCCCCGCTTCGTAAGCGCGGCGGGCCGAAATCGGTTCCCCGAGCAGCA
This sequence comes from Pseudomonadota bacterium, assembly GCA_021790295.1. Taxonomy (GTDB): domain Bacteria; phylum Pseudomonadota; class Alphaproteobacteria; order ATCC43930; family CGMCC-115725; genus AP-15. Next base: position 4,097 of record JAJYIC010000194.1, read on the forward strand.
TCAGTTCCATCGCGATCTTGTGCGGGATGCGCGCGGCAAGCGAGGCGATCATCCCGCCGGTGACGCCGATCTTGGCTTCGGGATAGGAAAATTTCGCGCTTTCCGCGGCGAGGAGAAGGTCGCACATCATCGCGAGGACCAGCCCGCCGCCGATGCACCAGCCGGAAACGGCGGCGATGATCGGCTTTTTGCCCTCGAATCCGACCCCCGGAACGGCGCGCCACAATTCCGGCAGGTCGGTCACATCGGCGCCTGCGGAAAAGGCGCGCCCGCCTTTGCCCATAAGGATCGCCACCCTTTGGTGCGAATTCTCGAAGCCGATAAAAGCCTCCTGCAAGGCTTTTGCGACTTCGTTGTTGATGGCGTTCAATTTTTCCGGCCGGTTTATGGCGATGACCGAGACCGGCCCACTCTCTTCGACGCTGACGACGCTCATGGATCTCCTCCAGAGAGAATGCGGCGATTTTCCGCAAAAGGGGTTCGCCTCGGCGAGGTAAGGATAGCGCGCCTTCGCCGCCGCCCGAGGCATTTCTCGCAGCGGATGCGCGCGACGGATGGCGCGACGGGGCGCCCTGTGATTTGATCGCCGCCGATGTGCTGCAGGAGCGCGTTTGCGGGATAAACCGATGGCGCCTTTGCCGCGGGCGATCATTTTCGATCTCGACGATACGATCCTTTCCGTCAACGCCAAGCCGCGCGAGGCGTGGCTGCGGGCGGCGCAGCTATCTGACGAGGCGCTTTTCCCCCTTTCGCCCGAAACGGTCGTCGCGGCGATCGAAGCCCGCTCGCGCGAGGCTTGGAGCGATTCCGCCTGGAACCGCGCGTGGCGCGGCCGCCTCCTTTTGGCCCGGCGCCTCATCGTCGCCGCCGCCTTTGCCGATCTCGCCGCCGCCGGCCGCCCCGCGCCTCCGGCCGCGGCCGGCGAAGCGATCGCCGATCGTTTTTCGGCCTCGCGCGAAAGGGATCAACGACTTTTTCCCGGCGCCCTCGAAACCCTCGCGCGCCTGCGGCGGGAAAGGGTGCGTCTGGCGCTTTTGACGAACGGAGCCGGCGAGCCGCAACGCGCAAAAATCACCCGTTTCGGGCTCGAAACCTATTTCGACGCCGTCCTTATCGAAGGCGAACTCGGCTTCGGCAAACCCGAAGAGAGGGCCTATACCAACGCCCTCGAAGCGCTCGAAAGCCCGGCAAAGGAAAGCTGGATCGTCGGCGACAACCTCGAATGGGAGGTGAAGGCGCCGCAAAACTGCGGCATTTACGCGATCTGGTGCGATTCCTACGGTACCGGGCTCCCGCCCGGTTCCGCGATCCTCCCCGACCGGATCATCAGAAGCCT
>JAJYIC010000195.1:0-1604 GCA_021790295.1 Pseudomonadota bacterium
TGATCTGGGCGAGCAACCGCGTCTTGACAAAGCGCTCGGTGAAGAGAACGGCGGGGGTGAAACCGTAAAGCGTGGCCGCGATTGCGCCGCCCCAGGCAAGGATGGAAAGCGCTTCGCGGACAAAGCCGCGCGCGAAGGCAAAAGCGGCCGAGACGGCGATCACCGCCAGAACCGCGATATCGAGACCGTTCACGACGCCGCTCCGAAACGCCCTGGGGCGAAAGAGCGTTTTCGTAAAGGGGGCTTCAGACGCAAAAGAAGTTCGCTCAGGTGGCTCATGGCGACCCTCCTCGGCCTTGTTTTCGCGGCGCCTTCGCCAGCCGCCTCTCTCTCTCTTTGGGGTCCTTCTGCCAGGGTCGAGCGGGCCGGCATCCAGGCCTCGGCAAAACCGAGCTTTGCCGCCTCCTTGAGGCGCGCTTCGACAAAGCCGACGGGGCGGACCTCGCCCGACAGCGCAATCTCGCCGAAAACGACGGCATCGGCGGGAACCGGGGTTTCGCTAAAGGCCGACACGAGCGCCGCCGCGACGGCGAGATCGGCCGCCGGCTCAACCAGCCTCAGTCCCCCCGCGACATTGAGGTAGATGTCGCTGGTGCCGAGAGAGAGCCCGCAGCGCGCATCGAGAACGGCGGCGATCATGGCAAGGCGCGCCGCGTCCCAGCCGACCACCGCACGCCGCGGCGTGGCGAGAACCGAAGGCGCGATCAAGGCTTGAACCTCGACGAGGAGGGGCCTCGATCCTTCGATCCCGGCGAAGACGGCCGCCCCCGGAAGGGAGCCTCCTTCGCCTTCGGCCTTTCCTTCGCCGCCCGCGCCGCGCCCGCCGAGAAAGAGCGCCGAAGGGTTTGCGACCTCGATGAGGCCTTTTTCGCTCATCGCGAATACTCCGATCTCGTCGGTCGGGCCAAAGCGGTTTTTGACCGCCCTCAAGATGCGGAAGCCTTGCCCGCGTTCGCCTTCGAAATAAAGCACGGTATCGACCATATGTTCGAGCACGCGCGGTCCGGCGATGACGCCTTCCTTTGTCACATGGCCGACGAGAACGAGGACGAAACCCCGGCTTTTGGCAAGGCGTATCAGTTCCTGCGCGGCCCCTCGCACCTGGCTTACGGTTCCGGGCGCGCTGTCGAGCCCCTCGAGATACATGGTCTGGATCGAATCGACGACGACGAACGCCGGCCCGTGAGGGCGGTCGAGAGAGGCGAGGATATCCCGCACATTGCCGCTCGCGGCAAGATCGACGGGGCTTGTCGCGACGCCGAGACGGTGCGCCCGCAGGCGCACCTGGTCGCTTGCCTCTTCGCCGGTGATATAGGCGGCTCTATGAGGGCCTTCCCCGCTTGCCGCGATGCGGGCGGCGGCCTCCAAAAGCAGGGTCGATTTGCCGATCCCGGGGTCGCCCCCGACAAGGACGGCAGAACCGGCGACGAGTCCGCCGCCGCAAACGCGGTCGAGTTCGCCGATCCCGGTCGAAAGGCGCGGCGGCAACAGGCCCGGCTCCGCAAGCCCGGCAAAGTCGAGAGCGCGCCCGCGCCGTCCCGCTTTTCTCGCCGGCCCCGAAGGCGGCAATTCTCGCGGCAGCTCTTCGACCACGCTGTTCCAGG
>JAJYIC010000195.1:1614-5396 GCA_021790295.1 Pseudomonadota bacterium
CACCTGGCAGGCGTAACGCGCCTCGGCCCTCCCCATCCTTCAAACCGCCTTTCCCGCAACCAACAAGGCGTCTCTCACAACGCTCTGATCTCCATCTCGATCGGTCCTTCGGCGCGGCCGTTGACGAACTGATCGACAAACGGATTGCCGGACCTGTCGATCTCCGCCGTCGGCCCTTCCCAGATGATGAGGCCTTTATGCAGCATGGCGATGCGGTCGGCGATCTTTCTCGCGCTGACGAGGTCATGGGTGATCGACACCGCGGTCGCACCAAGTTCCCGCACGCATTTCTGGATCAGGTTGTTGATGACGTCGGCCATGATCGGGTCGAGGCCCGTCGTCGGCTCGTCGAAAAAGATCATCTCGGGTTCGGCGGCGATCGCCCGGGCGAGGGCGACCCGTTTTTGCATCCCGCCCGAAAGCTCGGCGGGGAAAAGCTCACCCACCTCGCGGCCGAGCCCGACCGCCGCAAGTTTGGCGAGAGCGATCTCCCGCGCCGCCTCGCGTTCCACACTGCGCCCCGCAGTCAACCCGAACGCGACATTCTCCCACACCTTTAACGAATCGAACAGGGCCCCGCCTTGGAAAAGCATGCCCATCTTGTGCATGAGCCGCTCGCGCGCCCCTGCCGAAACCCCCACCGTCTCCACCCCGTCGATGCGGATCGAACCCGCCTCCGGGCGCAAAAGGCCGAGGATGCATTTGACGAGGACCGATTTGCCGGTTCCCGAACCGCCGATGATGACAAGGCTTTCGCCGACCGCGCAGTCGATATCGAGACCAGTGAGAACCGTTTTGCGGTCGAACGACTTTTTGAGGCCGCGGACGGAGATCTTCGCCACCGCGTCCCTGTTCATCGGGTGAAAAAGGCCTGGGTGAGGAAGTAGTCGGAAAGGAGGATCAAGACCGAAGCCGACACCACGGCATAGGTTGTCGCCTGCCCGACCCCTTGCGCGCCGCCGCGCGAGTGATAGCCCTGGTAACAGCCCGTCAGGGTGACGATAAAGCCGAAGACCGAGGCCTTGACGAGGCCGAGAACCACGTCTTTGGCTTCGAGGTACTGGTGGGTCTGCTCGAGATAGGCTGCGGGATTGAAGCCGAGCTTATAGGTGCCGACGAGAAACCCGCCGAAGACGCCGAGAACATCGGCGACGAGAACCAGAAACGGCAGGGTCAAAAGCCCTGCGAGAAGGCGCGGCAGGACGAGATAACGCAAAGGATCGGTCGAAAGAGTGGAAAGAGCGTCGATTTGATCGGTGACCCGCATGGTGCCGATCTCGGCCGCGATCGCCGCGCCGACCCGGCCCGCGACCATCAGCCCGCCGATGACGGGCCCGAGTTCCCGCGTCATCGACAAGACGACGACGGTTGCAACCGAGCTTTCGGCGTTGAAGCGGGCAAAACCGACATAGGATTGCAAGGCCAAAACCATGCCGGTGAAAAGCGCCGTCAGCCCGACGACCGGAAGCGAGAAATAGCCGATCTCGATCACCTGCCGCAGGGTTGCGCGCAGGTAGTAAGGCGGGCGCAAGACCCGCGCGAGAGAGGCGAGGGCAAAAAGGAAAAGCCGGCCGGTCGCCCCGAGAAAGGCGAAAAAGCCGGCGCCGATCGCTCTGAGAAAGGAAAGCATCAGCCTTCGAACCCGCGATAGATGCGATGATAACGCCGGCCGAGGGCGGTCAGGATCTCGTAGCCGATGGTGCCGGCGTCCGCCGCCGCCCGATCGACCCCATACTCCTCGTCGAGAAGATCGATAAAGGCGCCGGGCCGGGCCAAAGAGGGATCGACCGCGGAAACATCGAACGTAGAAAGATCCATCGAGATGCGGCCGATGACAGGAACCCGCTTGCCGCCGATGCGCGCGCATCCGCGCGGGCTCATGGAGCGCGGCCAGCCGTCGCCGTAACCGACGGCGGCAATCGCCAGCCGCCCCGGCCGAGCCATGAGATGGGCGGCACCGTAACCAACCCGGGCGCCCCTGTCAACCTCCCGAACCTGAACGATTCTTGCCTTGAGGCGAGCCACCGGACGCATGGGATTCGAATTTCCGCTCTGAGGGTTGACGCCGTAAAGAGCGGCTCCCGGGCGGACCAGATCGAAATGGTAATCGCGGCCGAGAAAGATGCCGCAGGAGGCGGCAAGGCTCGCGGTACAGGCGGGAAAGCGCGCGCGCGCGGCGGTAAACCGCTGCTTTTGTTCGTCGTTTTGCGGGTGGCCGGGGTCGTCGGCGCAGGCAAGATGGCTGATAAAGCCGCGCCAGGGCATGGAGTTCGAAAGGCCGCGCGCGATGAAGGCGTCGAATTCGCGCAAGCTGAAACCGAGCCTCGCCATCCCGGTGTCGAGATGAAAAAGCGCCGGAAGCGCGCCCTTCGAGGACGCGACCAGAGCCCAATCCTCGAACTGGCCCGGATCGTTGAGAACCGGACTGAGCCCGAAAGCGGGGAATTCTCGCGCCGTTCCGGGAAGAGGGCCGTTGAAAACCGCGATCTCGATCGGTTGCGGGTGGAGGCGGCGCAGCGCGATCCCTTCATCAAGGCTGGCGACAAAAAAGATGCGGCAGCCCGCTTGCGCGAGCGCCTTCGACACCGGTTCCATGCCGAGGCCATAGGCGTCGGCCTTGACGACGGCGGCGCATTCGGCGGGCGCCGCCAGAGCCGCAAGACTGCGCCAATTCTCCGCAATCGCGCCGAGATCGATGTCGAGAACCGCACCGGCGCGAACCGGCGGCTCAGAGCCCATAAAGCCCTCCCTTCAACGCAACTCCGGCATTTCGTCGGGCTCTATATAGCTGTCGAATTTGGTCGTTTCGGCGTCGAAATAAAGCCGGATGGCGCCGATCGGACCGTGGCGCTGTTTGGCGATGATGACCTCGCCGAGCCGGTCCACTTCTTCGAGCCTCGTCTGCCAGCGCGCGTAGCGTTCGCGGAACTTGTCCTCGGTTTCCTCGGAACGCCGCAATGGCTCGGCGCGCGCCTGGTAATATTCCTCGCGGAAAATGAACATGACGACATCGGCGTCCTGTTCGATCGAGCCCGATTCGCGCAGATCGGCGAGCATCGGGCGCTTGTCTTCGCGCAGTTCGACCGCGCGGGAGAGCTGCGAGAGCGCCAGAACCGGAAGCGCAAGCTCTTTTGCCAGAGCCTTCAAGCCGCGGGTGATGTCGGAGATTTCCTGGACCCGGTTTTCGATCGCTCTTGCCGGCGTCGAAGGGCGCAAAAGCTGGAGGTAATCGACGACGATAAGGCCCAGTCCCTGCTGCCGCAAAAGCCGGCGCGCCCGCGCCCTCAAGGTGGCGATGGAAAGGGCCGGGGTGTCGTCGATAAAAAGGGGCAGCGCTTCGAGGCGCTGGCTTGCCTCAACGAATTTGTCGAAATCCGCGGCGCTGACGTCGCCGCGGCGTATGCGGTCGGAGGAGATCCCGGATTCCTGGGCGAGAATGCGCGTCGCAAGCTGCTCGGCCGACATTTCGAGCGAGAAAAAGCCGACGACGGCGCCGTCTTCGGCGACAAAACGGCCGTCGGGCGCGCGCCCTCTCTTGAAGGCGCGCGCCGCGTTGAAGGCGATGTTGGTGGCAAGCGCGGTCTTGCCCATCGACGGCCGGCCGGCGAGAATGATCAGATCGGAGGGGTGAAGGCCGCCGAGCTTTTTGTCGAGAGCGCTAAACCCCGTCGCCACGCCGACCGTCTTGCCGCTTTTCTTGTATGCGGCTTCGGCATTCTCGATGGCGTTGGCAAGAGCCTTCTCGAAGCTTTTGAAGCCGGTATCGGTTTGGCCTTCCGTCG
>JAJYIC010000196.1 GCA_021790295.1 Pseudomonadota bacterium
GGATCCGCACCCGCGGGAGGGAAAGCGGGTCGTCGCCGCCGAGCGCCAGGACGCCGCCGGCGAGGGTTTGCAGAAACGGCCGCTCGGGAGCGATGGTGTAAAGTCTCGACGGCAATCGACCGAACCTGCTTGCGGCCTCTACCGCTCGACGCGGTGAGAGGAGAGGCGTTGGCGGGTCAGGGCGAGGCCCTCGGGGGTGCCGATGTGGAACCATTCGCCGTCATGAACGAGCCCTTGAAGGCGGCCCTTCATTTCGGCCTGGTCGAAAAGCCGCACGAGAGAGAAGGCGCTTTCCCCGCAACCCTCGAAAAGACGGCGATGCAAAAGCTGGATGCCGGCAAAAGCAAAAGGCGCGACCTGGCGTTCCCGGCGCCTTCGCGGCTTCCCCAAAGTGTCGAGAAAATAGTCGCCGGCGCCTTCATAACCGACGGCCGAAACCGTTCTCTGCAATAAGAGGAGCGCATCCATGCTTTGGGGGTCGAAAGCGTGGGCCAGACGCTTGAGCGCAGCCTCCCTGCCGTCGAGCCAGAAGACGTCGCTGTTGAGGACATAAAATGCCTCGCCCAGAAGCGGCAGGGCGTGGGCCACGCCGCCGCCGGTGTCGAGAAGTTTTTCCTCTTGGAGGAGCGCAATGCGCGGATGCTTGCGCTCCGAAAGCCGAGAGGCCAGCATCGCCCTTTTGTAGTGAAGATTGACCACGACGTCTTCGACGCCGGCCATCGCGAGGCGGTCTATCGCATGGTCGAGGAGCGTCTTGCCGGCGAGTTCGACGAGCGGTTTCGGAAGGGAAGCCGTCAAAGGGCGCAGCCGAGTGCCAAGCCCGGCGGCAAGTACCATGGCGCGCTTCGGCGGGAGCGTCATTGAGCGCCCCCGTGTTCAGGAATGCGGCGGGCCTTTTGCGGCAGATGGCGTTCGAACCACTCAGCCGCCGGCGCGAGCGCGGGATGGGCGAGATCCTCTTCGAGAAGGCGCCAGACGCGGGCGATATGAGAAAGGTATTGCGGCTTGCCGTCGCGTTTCCATAAGCGCGTAAAGATGCCGATGATCTTGGCGTTGCGCTGGCCGGCAAGGATCGCCGCTTCGCGCAGAAAGGCGCTCTTGTCGAGGCCTGGAAAGGCGGCGAGGTAACGCTCGATCATCGCGGCTTTGAGAGCGGGCGGCACGTCGCGCCGGGCGTCTCCGAGAAGCGAGACAAGATCATAAGAAGAGGGTCCCAAAACCGCGTCCTGGAAATCGAGAAGCCCGCAACGCCGCACTCCTTTGCGCTCTCGCAGATAAACGAGATTGTCGACGTGGTAATCGCGCAGGACGAGAGTGAGGCGCGCCTCTTTCCCCGCCGCTGCCGCAAAAGGCCGCAAAACGCCGCTCCAGGCGGCAAGAAAGGAGGCGCGCTCGGCCTCCTCCAAGGGCGCGCCCTTGACCGCGGGAACATACCAGTCGGCGAGAAGGGAGGCTTCGAACAAAAGCTTTTCCTCGTCATAAAGCGGGAGATCGGGAAGGCCTTTTCTGGCGACGGCCTGTTGCAGCGCGATCAGGGCGTCGACGGCGGTCTCGTAAAGCGCCCTCTCGTCGGCGCCCCGGGCGATAAGCCGCGTATACGTGTCGTCGCCGAAATCCTCGATCAAAAGAAACCCTGTTTCGGCGTCTTCGGCCATCACCCTCGGGGCGCTCAGCCCCAAAGTGCGCAGGATGCGGGCGACGGCGAGATAAGAGCCGACGTCTTCCAAAGGCGGCGGCGCGTCCATCAGGACCGCGCGCCTTCCCTGTTCGGCCAGACGGTAATAGGTGCGAAAAGAGGCGTCGGCCGAAAGGAGGGAAGGCTCGGTTGCGCCCCAGCCGCAGGCCGCGAGAAACCGCTTCATCGCATTCAGCCGGCAAAAAGGCGCGGCAAGCCCAGCGCGCTCTCCGCCTTCCGGCTGTTCGCGTTCAGAGAGAGGCCGCCACTCTGCCAAGGCGTTCCTTCCAGCGCCGGCCGGCGTCGATTTCCGCCCGACGGCTCCCCGGCCGCGCGCCGAAGAGGAGCCGCAAGAGAAGGCGCCGGCGCGGCAACAACAAACCGAGGCGCTCGGGCCATTCGATCAGGGAAATGCCGTCGAGAAAGGCCTCCTCGATGCCGAGTTCGATAGCCTCTTCGGGCTTCTCCAGACGGTAGAGGTCGAAATGCCAGATCATCGGCGCGCTCTCGCCGTAGACCTGAACAAGGGTAAAGGTTGGGCTCGGCACCTCTTCGCCGGCAAAGCCGCGGGCACGTATAAAGGCGCGCGCAAAGCTGGTCTTGCCGGTCCCCAGTTCCCCCGCAAGCGCGATGACGTCGCCCGCAACCGAGCCCTCGGCGAGCGCGGCGGCAAGCGAAGCGGTGGCAGCTTCGTCGGGCAGGTCGAGCGGGATCATCGCGTCTGCCGTGTATAGCGAGCGCACCCGCTGACGCAACAATTCCTTCGCCCGAATCGTCGCTCCCCGCCCGCGAAGGCCGGTTGCGCCGCGCCCCTTTTGCGCTTCTTCCGGTTCGCGCCTTTGCCCGCTGCGCGAGACCGGGGCGGGAACGGGGTGAGGCTCTTACCGCTTGCGCGAATCGTTCTGCGGAGGAAAAGGGAGCGCCCGCCTGCAACGGGAACGCAGGATGGGCGGCGGCGGCCGCCCGAAACGCGCTTTTCCCCGCCGCATGGCGGAAACGGAAAAGGCACCGGCGTTTCCGCCGGTGCCTTTGACCCTCTGTCTCCCAGACGAGGTATTTTCAAGCCTCGGCAAGACGCTAACAGCGATTTACGAGCTTGTCTAATTCTTTTTCGGTGCATGTTTGTTCCCGCCCGCCCGCAGCGCCGAGGGGAGAGGAAGGCCCGAAACGCAAAGCCCTCTCGTCGTCGCAGAGGGCCGGCTTCGGGCTATACTCCGAAGATGATCCTTTGCCTTTCCCTGTTCGGGCGCAGAGCGCGCCGATGACCCTCCTTTTCCGCGACAGGCGTTCTCCGAATGAAGCGCCTCGCGCGCGCCCCGACCGCATCGACATGCTGGTCCTTCACTATACCGGGATGGAAAGCGCCCGAGGAGCGCTCGAACGGTTGTGCGACCCCGAATCCAAGGTCAGCGCCCACTGGCTCGTCGAAGAGGACGGAAGCCTGTGGCGTCTTGTTTGCGAAGAGCGGCGCGCCGCCCACGCCGGACAGTCGTTCTGGGCAGGCGAAAGCGGCCTCAACGACGTTTCGATCGGGGTCGAGATCGTCAACCCCGGACATGATTGGGGGTATCGTCCCTTCCCGGCGGCGCAGATGGCGGCGCTCATCGAACTGTGCCGAGAGATCCTCGGCCGCCGTCAGATCCCCCCCGACCGCGTCCTCGGCCACAGCGACATCGCACCTGATCGCAAAAAAGATCCGGGGGAGCTTTTCGACTGGCCGGCTCTCGCCCGCGCCGGGATCGGGATCTGGCCCAGGCCCTCGCCTCGCGCCGTCGAAGGGCGCGACGTTGCGCTACGCCTTTCCGAGCGCGCCGCCGCCATTGCCGATCTCGCGGCCATCGGTTACGGCGTCGATCAAGGGCGCGAAAGCGCCGCTCTTTCGGCCTTTCAAAGGCGCTTCCGGCCGGCGCTGTGGGACGGCCGGCTCGACCGGGAAACCGCGATCCGCCTCGCCGAGGTGCGCCGCGCTTTCGATGCGGCGCGGGGAGGCAAATCCGGCGCCTCCTAGATGACCTCGACCGCGGGGGTGAAGATGTAGCCGCTTCCGCGCACGGTCTTGATCATCGTCGGCTTTTGCGGGTCTTCGCCGAGTTTGCGCCGCAAACGCCCGACCTGGACATCGATGGTGCGGTCGAAGGGTCCCGCCTCGCGGTTGCGGGCAAGATCGAGAAGGCGGTCGCGCGAGAGGATCTGATTGGCGTTGTTGACGAAAGCCGCGAGAAGATCGAATTCGCCGGTCGTCAGGCGCACCTCGACGCCCGAAGGGGAAAAGAGTTCGCGGCTGGTCAGATCGAGGTTCCAACCGCTGAAACGCGCCTTGACGCCGGGCTTTCTTTCGCCTGCGCCCGCCGATCTGCGGCGCAGGATGCTTTTGACCCGGGCTAAAAGCTCGCGCAAGTGAAAGGGCTTCGCCAGATAGTCGTCGGCTCCCATTTCGAGGCCGAGAATGCGGTCTATGGTTTCGCCGCGCCCGGTGAGGATGAGGATCCCCACTTGCGACTCCTCGTGGAGCTGGCGCGCGAGGCTGAGCCCGTCTTCTCCGGGAAGGACGACGTCGAGGATCACGAGATCGACCGCAGACTGTGTCATAATTCGCCGCATTTCGGCGCTGCCGGCGGCGGTCGAAACCCGGTATCCTTCGCTCGACAGATAGTCCTCGACGAAGTCGCGGATCTCGGCTTGATCGTCGAGGACGAGAATGTGCGGCGTCTCATTCATCGAATTCGGCCTCGGCAACGACTCCCGGTGTTCGCGCGCAGCAAGCGGCGGCGGCTTGGCTGCGTCCTCTGTGTTAACTATACATATCGTTACAATCGGTCGTGAAAGCCACCCTGGCAAGACCCTCGCGAGGCGCCTCTGCCTTTCCCGCGCTTGTGCGCGAAAGAAAAAACCGCCGCCGGCGGGAACCCGCCGCAAGCCGGGGTGTTGAACGGGGCAGGCGAGAGGCCGGATGCTCGCCTTCCTTCCCCCAGTCCGGCTTGGCAAAGTCTCCCTGTCGCGGGTTTGCCACCCGCTAACTTGCCGGTGTCGGCGAAGCCGACGCCGGCGTTTTCTTGATTGGGGCGCCCGCCCGGGGGCTTCTCGACAAGAGAGCGCCCGCGCCGTAAAAAGGGTGCGGGCGAGCGGCAAGGCCCGGCGGAGGCAAAGCCGCCCTCGCGATCGGGCGCCGGCAGGGAAGGGAGCGATGGGCGAAGCGGTCTCTGGCAGAGAGCGGATCGGAGCGCTCGTCGGCGACATCACGGCGCTCCGCGTCGATGCGATCGTCAATGCGGCCAATTCCTCGCTTCAGGGCGGAGGCGGGGTCGATGGCGCGATCCACCGCGCCGCAGGACCCGAACTCCTCGCCGAGTGCCGCACTCTCGGCGGCTGCCCGGAGGGAGAAGCGCGCCTTTCGCGCGGCTATCGCTTGAAGGCAGGCCATGTCATCCACACCGTCGGACCCCTCTGGCGCGGCGGCGGCGCCGGAGAGGGCGCAGTTCTCGAAAGCTGCTATCGTTCCTCTCTCGAGATCGCGAGACGGGAACGGTTTCGAGAGATCGCCTTTCCGGCGATCGCCACCGGCGTCTACGGTTTTCCCAGAGAGGAGGCGGCGCGGATCGCTTTTGCCGCCGTGCGCGCCCATCTCGCGCGGCATGAATGGCCGCAAAGGGTGATCTTCGTCTGCTTCGACGCGGCAATGCTCGAGGCCTATCGGCGGGCGGGCTTGGCCGCGA
>JAJYIC010000197.1 GCA_021790295.1 Pseudomonadota bacterium
TTCCGATCTCGGGCGATCGGAAAGGGCGGGTTGACGACGAGAAACGGCACAGGAGAGAGCGTGTGGGCGGTATGGGTTTCGCCCGTCCGAGGGTCGCGCATCATCTCGGCGTTGCCGTGATCGGCGGTGATGACGAGGCAGCCGCCCTCCTTTTCCACGGCCTCTTCCAGGCGGCCGAGACAGGAATCGACCGCTTCGACCGCCTTTTGCGCCGCCTTGAGGCTCCCCGTATGGCCGACCATGTCGGCATTGGCGTAATTGAGGATGATGACGGCGAAGCGGCGCGCCGCGATCGCCGCGACGACCTTGTCCGTCAGCTCATAGGCCGACATCTCGGGTTTCTCGTCATAGGTGGCGACCTGCGGAGAGGGGACAAGGATGCGCTCCTCTCCGGGAAAGACCTCTTCGCGCCCGCCATTGAAAAAGAAGGTGACATGCGCGTATTTCTCGGTCTCGGCGATGCGCAACTGCCGCATGCCTGCCTTCGCGACCACTTCGCCGAAGGTATCCGAAAGGTCCTGCGGCGGGAAAAGGGTGGAGAGATGCGCATTGAGTTCGCTCGAATATTCGACGAGCCCCAAAGCCGTGGCAAAGCGAACCGTCTTTTCCCTTGGGAAACCCAGGAAATCGGGGTCGAGCAGCGCAGAGCCGATCTCGCGCATGCGGTCGGCGCGGAAATTGGCGAGGAATAGGCCGTCCCCCTCCCTCATTCCCTTATAAGGCTTTATGACGCTCGGGGAGACGAATTCGTCGCTTTCTCCCCGCTCGTAAGCGGCTTCGATCGCGGCCAAAGGGTCTCTCGCCCCAACCCCATCGGCTGAAACGATCGCGCGGTACGCCTTTTCGACCCTCTTCCAGCGACGGTCGCGGTCCATCGCATAATAACGCCCGCACAGCGTCGCGATTTCGATCGGCCCTCCCCCGCCCCCATCGGCGAGAAATTTCCGGAGATAGGAAAGGGCCGCTTTTGGCGGCGTGTCGCGCCCATCGAGAAAGGCGTGAACGGCAACCGGCACATGAGAGGCGGCGATGAGGCGGGCGAAAGCGGCGATCTGGTCCTGATGGGAGTGGACGCCGCCCGGAGAAAGAAGCCCCAAGACATGGGCCGTGCCGCCGCTCGTTTCGAGCTTTTGGAGAAAATCCCGGAACGGAGGAAGAGAGGCGACTTCGCCTTTGGCGATCGCGGCGTCGATGCGCGGCAGGTCCTGAAGGACAAGGCGCCCGGCGCCGAGATTGGTGTGGCCGACTTCGGAATTCCCCATCTGGCCGTCCGGAAGGCCGACAAAATGTTCGCTAGCTTGGAGAAGCGTATGCGGCGAATGCGCGAGAAGCCGGCGCCAGACCGGGGTGTTCGCGGTCGCAATCGCGTTGTCGGGCGTCTCCTCGCGCGCGCCCCAACCATCGAGGATGGCGAGAACGAGCGGCGTCGGCCGCTGCCGAAGGCTCATCGTCGTTCCCATTCTGGGCGCCCCCGCATGGCGCAGGGCAAAGTCGTGACCCCCGCTATTTTTGCGGCACCGAGCCGAGAAGCTCGGGCTCGGGGGCAAGAATCGTCGCCCGCGCCTCTTCGGGGTCGGGTATCCCGCTCGCCACGGCGAGCATCATGATGACGATGCTGAACACCGCCACCACCAGCAAATCCCACGGATAGAGCACAAAGCCCGTGCCGCCGACAAGGTCTTTGGGGCCGAGATAGGTGAGGACCCACATGCCGAGGAAATAGGGGATGAGCCACCACGCGCCGCGCCATTCGAGATGATTGAGCCCGCCTCTCGCCGCCAGTTCGTAGACGAGGTAGACGACGAACAGAACGGCCAGAAGCCCGAACAGCCATTTGTCCGTACCGTAGCCGCTCCAATAGATGATGAGGTTGGAGATGATAAAGGACAATCCTCCGATCAACCCCGGCGCCGCCAAAGTCAAAGGCCGCGGATGCTCTGTGATCGGCACCGTCTTGCGCAAGGTCAGCAGAACCACCGGCCCGATGCCGTAGGACAAGACCACCGCCGAAGAAATGAAGGTCACGATCTTCTGCCAGGAGGGGAAAGGAAGCAGAAAGCAGACGCCGCCGATAAACGTAACGAGAAGCCCCAGCGCCGGAACGCCTTTCTCGTTGAGAGTGGCGAGCCATTCCCCCATCAGCCCTTCCTTGCCGATCGCATAAAGCACGCGCGCGGTCGTCGTACTGTAGATGACGCCGGTGCCGGCGGGGGAAACGACCGAGTCGATATAGAGAAGAACGGCGAGCCAACCGAGGCCAAGAAGGGAAGCGAGCCCGGCAAAGGGTCCGGCGACGCCCGCAAAGCTGAGCCGGCCCCAACCCTCCGCCAGATCCTTGGGAGCGACCGCAGAGAGAAGCGCCACCTGCAAACCGCAATAAAGGACGACGCCGATGACGACCGAGCCGACCACGGCGATCGGCAGATTGCGCCGCGGATTGGCCGACTCTCCGGCAAGCTCGACCGCCTGGCGGAAACCGAGGTAGCTGAAAACGATCCCTGAAGTCGAGACCGCGGAAAGCACGCCCTTTGTCCCCATCGGCGCAAAACCGTGGCTCGAAAGGTTGGCAAAATGGCCGCCGACGGCGATGAGGAGGATCACGGTCAATAACGGAACCGCGAGTTTCCACCACACGATCACGGTATTGAAGCGCAACAGCCAGCGGATCCCGTAAAGGTTGAGGGCGACAAAAATCGCCAGAAGAACGGCGGCTTCGATAAAACCGAGCACGCTCCCGGCCTCCCGTGCCGGCACGATCCCCGGAAGGTAGTTGTGGGCATATTTCATCACGGCCAGCACTTCGGCCGGTGCGACCGTGACATAACCGAGAAAGACCACCCAGCTCATCACCATCGCAATCAGAGTTCCGTGGCTGAGCTTGGGGAAAGCGACCACGGCGCCGCCGCGGGGAAAAGCGGTCGAAAGCTCGGCATAGACAAAGGACAAGAGAAGCACGGCGAGCCCGCCGATCATCCATGCGACAAGGGCGGCGGGACCCGCGGTCTTGGCCGCGTTGAGCGGCCCGAATAGCCAGCCGGAACCGACGATCCCCCCGACGCTCGCAAATAAAAGGCCGATCACTCCGGCTTCCCGGCGAAGGCTTGATCCTCCCCTATCGCTTGGCATGTTCGCTCCTTCTCGTTTCCCGGGCCCGTTGTGCGGCCTCGTTGTCCGGGCCCTTCAGGCGGGCCCGTTTTGCGCGCCGCGTCTTAAAAGACGCAGAAAGCATATTGCGACCTGACGGAGAAAGAACCAATGGCCGGTTGCGAAGGAACCTCACCGGCCCCAAGTGCCGCGGCCTCTCTTCGCGCCATCGCCTCGGCCTTGCCGATGGTCGGGGAAACGATCGTCGCGACGGGAAAGGCTTGCGCCTTCGCCGCTGACAGCGAACGGGCGGACTGCTAAATAGCGCCGAGCGTACAAGCCCTCAAGGAGCAAGCGAATGGCGCGGACACGGCAAATCATCGCCCTCGAAGAGCATTATCTCGACGCCGAGGTGAAAGCCCATTTTTCGAGCCTCGATGCGGCCCTTCCCGCGCCCGTCCTCTCGCGTCTCGAAGACGTCGGCCAAGGCCGCCTTGCCGATATGGACGCGGCCGGGATCGACGTCGAGGTTCTCTCGCACGCTCCGCCCTCCCTGCAAAGGATCGACGCCGAGAGCGCGGTTCCTCTTGCCCGCCGCGCCAACGACCGCCTTTACGAGACCGTGCGCGCCCATCCCCTTCGCTTTGCCGCCTTTGCCGCCTTGCCGACGGCCGACCCCAAGGCCGCGGCCGAGGAACTCGAACGTTCCGTCTCGCGACTGGGGTTCAAAGGGGCGATGATCCACGGCCCTTCGCAAGGAGTTTTTCTCGACGACAAGCGCTTCTGGCCGATCTTCGAACGGGCCGAGGCCTTGGACGTTCCCGTCTACCTGCACCCGGCGAATCCTCACCCCGCCGTCGTCGAGGCCTATTACCGCGACTATCTGAAGGATTATCCCTCGCTTTTGCGCGCCGCCTGGGGCTTTACCGTGGAGACGGCGACCGAGGCGATCCGGCTCGTCCTTTCCGGCCTCTTCGAGGCGTATCCGCGCCTCCAGATCATTCTCGGCCACATGGGCGAAGGGCTGCCGTTTTATCTCTGGCGGATTACCATGGGGCTCGCGCGCGACGGCAAAGGGATGAATTTTCGCGACGTCTTTTGCGCCCATTTCCACATCACGACGAGCGGCTTTTTTTCGCACCCGGCGCTTCTCTCTTGCCTCATGGAAATGGGGATCGACCGCATCCTCTTTTCGGTCGATTATCCTTTTGTCGACAATCTGGCGGCAACGAAATGGCTCGAGACCTTGCCGCTCTGCGCCGAGGACAGGGAAAAGCTCCTTTGCGGCAACGCCAAAAGGCTTTTGAAGCTCTAGCCCGCGTCCAGTGTGAGAAATGCGGGCGAGCGGGAGAGCGCCTTGCGGCCTCTCACCCGCGCCCCGATTGCTCTTTTCCTTGCCTTGCCGCCGCGGGCGGCGGCGAGCCCTTTGCGCCGCCTTTTGCCGGCGCGGGCTCTTCTGCGGGCTTTGGCGCCGGCGGCGCAGGGGGCCCGGTGACGACATCGAAATCAACAACGGACATGGCTCTCCTCTTCCTCGGAAGGCCGCTCCGGCTGTGGCGGAATTTCGGACGAGAGCATGACCCCTTATGCGAAAGCCGCCTGCGAAGGGCGGCTTTGGCATCAACGCGAGGGCGCGATTACCGAGCCGCCGGCCACCGCCAGCGGTACGAAAATCGCCAAAAAAGTCGCGCGCCGATCATGGCCTCCTCTTTACCCGGTCAGGCCCGGCGGCGCAAGCGCCGATCGCGCTCTGCCCGCTCTTTATTTGATCGTCTCGGCCCCGGCCTTGGCGACGATGCCGTCCTGCTGAGGGGTGCCGGCGCTGGCGCCGATCGCGCCGATGATCTTGCCTCCCGAGACGAGCGGCACGCCGCCCTCCGAGGGCACGGCGCCACGCAAGCCGAGGAGTCGGGTGGCGCCTTTCGTGACGAGATCCTCCCACACCTTGGTCGGGCGGCGGAAAAGGGCGGCGCTCTTCGCCTTGTCGATGGCGATCGGGATCGAGGCGTATTGCGCATTGTCCATGCGCTCGAAATAGACGAGAAGTCCGGCGGGATCGACGATCGCGACCACGTAAGGCACGAATTTGTGCGCCTTGGCGGCGGCGACCGCGGCCGCTGCCGCCCTCTTGGCGGCGGCAAGGGCGATCGGGGGGCCGTAAGGATGCGCGCTCTGCGCCCGCGCGACGCCGGCAAACCCGAAGAAGGCGAGCAAGAAGAGAAGAACGAGCTTTTTCGACATCGGTTTCCTCCACGAGTGCAAGATGGCGCCTTTTGTCAAAGATAAAGCGC
>JAJYIC010000198.1 GCA_021790295.1 Pseudomonadota bacterium
GATAGCGCGGGAAATTGAAGCCGTTGAGCCACATCACGTCGATGTCGCTGGCGCGGTAGGCTTTGCCTTCTTCGAGGATCTTGCAGGCCTCGTTGACCGAAGCGAAAAGGAGCCTTTTCAGAATCTCTTCGCCCGAAAAAGTCCTTTGCGGGATGCCGAGTTCGCGCGCTTTTTCCTTGATGATGCGGGCGACCTCGGGGTCGGGTCTGGGGGTGCGATCCCCGGCTTCGTAGCGGAACCACCCGGCGCCGGTTTTCTGGCCGAGGCGGCCCTTTTCGACAAGATGGTCGGCGATCGGCAATTTGCGGAAATGGGGGTCTTGCGCGGCGCGCCTTTGGCGTATGTCGTAACCGACATCGAGCCCCGACAGATCGGAAGTGGCAAAAGGACCGATCGGATAGCCGAAATCGACCATCACCGCATCGACCTCTTCGGGAAGCGCGCCTTCTTCGACGAGGATCACCATCTCGGTGCCGAACGGGTTGCGGCTTCGGTTGGCGACAAAGCCGTCGCTGTTGCCGGCCATGGCGCTGACCTTGCCGATCTTGCGTCCGAGATCCATCGCCGTCATCAGCGCATCGGGAGCGCTTTTCGAACCCCGCACCACTTCGAAAAGCTTCATCACATTGGCCGGGGCGAAGAAATGCGTGCCCGCCACGTCCTGCGGCCTTTTCGTCGCATTCGCCATGATGTCGATATCGATGGTCGACGTATTGGTAAAGAGAAGCGCTCCCGGCTTCATCACCGCGTCGAGCTTTTTGAATACCTCTTCCTTGACCGGGATCCTTTCGAACACCGCTTCGATGACGACGTCGCAATCCTTGATTTCCTCGAAGCTCCGGGCAGGCTCTATGCGCTTCCAGCGCCGCTCCATCTCCTCGGCCTTGAGGCTTCCGCGCTTGACCGAAGTTTCGTAATTGGAGCGGATCCGCGCCATGCCCCGTTCGAGGGCTTCCGGGCTCGCCTCCAGGATCTTCACCGCGTTGCCGGAATCGGCAAAGCTCATGGCGATGCCGCCGCCCATCGTTCCGGCGCCGACCACGGCAAACCTCTCGGCCGGGCGCAGCTTGGTGTCGCGCGGAATATCGGGGATCCTCTGCGCCTCGCGTTCGGCGAAAAAGGCGTAGCGCAAAGCGCGCGCCTCATCGGAATTTTCAAGCGCGTCGAAAAGTTCGCGTTCGCGGGCGATCCCCTCGTCGAAGGAAAGGTGAGAGGCCGCCTCGACCGCCTCGATGCAAGAGTAGGGAGCCTTCTGGTTGCGGGCGCGCCGCGCGATCCTTTTGCGCGTCTCTGCGAAAAGCTCCGGGGTTCCCTCGGCGAGCCTTTCCTCGCGATCCCTGATGCGCGGCAAAGGCCGGCGATCGGCAATCCTTGCCGCAAAGGCAAGCGCCGCCTCGCGCAAAGACGTCCCTTCCGCGACGAGTTCGTCGATGATGCCGAGTTCTTTTGCTTCCGCCGCCCCGACATGGCGCCCGGAAACGATGAGGTCGAGCGCGGCTTTGGGGCCGATGAGGCGGGGCAGGCGCTGGGTTCCGCCGCCGCCGGGGATGATGCCGATCAAGACCTCGGGTTGGCCGACCTTGGCGCTCGGAACCGCGATCCGGTAATGCGCGGCAAGCGCCATTTCGAGCCCTCCGCCCAAGGCATAACCGTGGATCGCGGCAACGACCGGCTTGCGGCATGTGTCGAGGACGTCGAAAGGGCGCCGTCCGGCCGCAAGCCGCGGGCGACCCGTGCCAAACTGGCGGATGTCGGCCCCGGCGATAAAGCTGCGTCCGGCGCCGATCAGGACCATGGCGCGGACCGCGGGGTCGGCCTCCCCTTTTTCGAGAGCGGCGACGATCCCTTCCGGAACTCCCGGAGAGAGCGCGTTGACCGGAGGGTTGTCGATGGTGATGACGGCGATGCCGCCTTCATTCTCGAAGCGAACGAGTTGCCCTTCCGCCATTTCTCTTCTCCGTTCCTCTCGCGCAGTTTGGCCCGCAGCGGGTTCCCTATTTAGAGCGTTGCCGCGGTGCCGAGGATGACCGTCGCTTGCGACGAGAGGACCCCGCCGTTGCCGTGGGCGAGAGCAACCTCGCATCCCTCGACCTGGCGCGCTCCGGCTTGCCCTCGCAACTGCCGCACCGCTTCGATCAATAGAAAGATCCCATACATTCCGGGATGGCAATAGGAAAGCCCGCCGCCGTTGGTGTTGACGGGGAGGACGCCGCCCGGGGCGATCCGCCCCTCTTCGACAAAAGCCCCGCCTTCGCCCTTTTTGCAAAAACCGAGATCCTCGAGAAAAAGGATCGTGTTGATGGTAAAGGCGTCATAAAGCAAGGCGAGGTCGATCGCGCCGGGCCCGAGCCCGGCCATTTTGTACGCCGCCTCTCCCGAAGCGCGCGCCCCCGAAACCGTCAGATCGGGCATATTCGAGATCGTCGCATGGGTGATGGCGGCGCCGCAGCCGAGCACGTAAACGGGAGGCTTTTCGAGGGAGCGCGCTTCCTCGGCTCGGGTCATGACGATCGCTCCGCCGCCGTCGCTGACAAGGCAGCAGTCGCGCACGGTCAAAGGGTGGCTGACCATGGGAGAGGAAAGGACGCCCTCGATCGAAAGAGGCTTCTTTTCCCACGCGGCCGGGTTCAAAAGCGCCCATTCGCGCGCGGCGACGGCGACCGCTGCCAACTGCTCGCGCGTCGTCCCGAATTCGTACATGTGGCGCGACGCGGCAAGCGCGTACGCGCTCGCCGGCAGAAATGGCCGGAACGGGCTTTCGTAAGGGTTCCATTCGCGAACCGAAGCCTGGCGGCGGCCGAGCGTCTTTTGCGTGCTGCCGTAAGCGATGACGGCGGTTGTGCAAAGCCCCGCTCTAAGCGCCGCCGCGGCATGGGCAACATGGAACTCGAAGGAAGAGCCGCCGAGGATCGTCGTGTCGATAAAGGCAGGCGAGATGCCGAGGGTTTCGGCAAGGGACAGGCCCGAGGTCCGAGCTTGCGTCGTCGCGCAGAAAAGGCCGTCCACTTCCTTGAGCGA
Source organism: Pseudomonadota bacterium (assembly GCA_021790295.1). Taxonomy (GTDB): domain Bacteria; phylum Pseudomonadota; class Alphaproteobacteria; order ATCC43930; family CGMCC-115725; genus AP-15. The sequence continues at coordinate 3,019 of JAJYIC010000198.1, forward strand.
AAGCCCGCAATCCTCGAGCGCGCGTGCGATCCCTTGCGCCATCAGATCGATCGGGCCGAGCCCCGCGGCAACGGCGCCGAGATCGCTTTCGGCGGCGCCGACGATCGCCGAGGCGCCGCGCAAAAGCCCTTCCATCAGGGCCTCTCCACAGGGACGAAGACGGGATAAGGGGCTTCGCCCCCTCCCGGCCGATGAACGCGGAAGGCGACCCTCATGCCGATCCTCACCTCTTCGGGCGGGATCTCTTCCACCCGGCTCATCAAACGGAAGCCTTCCTCGCAATCGATAAGGGCGACATTGTAAGGCTCCCCTTCGCGCGGATGGACGACGGTCGTTGCGTAAACCCTGCCAAGGCCGCTCGCCACCCTCCACTCGAGCCGCGTGCTGCCGCTGAAAGGGCAAAGAAGACGCGGGGTGAAGACGGCTTTCTGCGCTTCTGCGCTCCATTGGTAGGCGAGTTCGCCCGCTTCGAGATGCCGCTCGTAGATCGCAAGAGGCGATAGCTCGATGCGTTCCATCGCTTGTCTCCACCGGCGCCGGCGCATTCTGAAGGGGCCTAGCCGCGACGGCAACCCCCCTCCCTTCGGCCCTCGGCGGAAGGCCGCCTGCGGCTACCGCTTCGCGGCGGCTTCGCCTGCGGGATGCAAGGCGCTCGCTTGCGCCCTCGGCGGCGTCTTCTCGAAACGCCCCACCCTCGCCGTCACCAGCACCTTGGCAAGCCCCGAGCGGATCATGCCGAGAGCCTCTGCGGCCGCTTCCGACAAATCGATGATGCGGCCTTCGCGATAAGGGCCGCGGTCGTTGACGATGACATCGACGGAACGGCCGTTTGCAAGATTGGTGACCCGCACGAGGGTCGAAAACGGCAGCCACAGATGGGCCGCGGTAAAGGCTTGTTGCCTGAATGGCGCTCCGCTCGCCGTGCGCCGCCCGGCAAAGGCGGGTCCATACCAGGAGGCGATGCCCGTCTCTTCGATGCGCCGGCTGCGAAGCGGGCGAGGGGTCGGCGAGGCATTTGCAAGGGAATGGGCGTTGGAACCCGCGACAACGATCAGAAGAAGAGAGAATACCGATATAGCTCCGAATAAGACTTTCAATATATGACGAAGACGCAATGTATTTCTCAGTAAACCCTTGAGCACCATACGGCCCCCCGTATCCGTTTCCGGTGGCGCTTGCCTTAAACGGAGAAACCTTAAAGGACAACAGGTGAATTTGACGCATCCAAAAAATTGAGACGGAGACACGTATCAGTGGATGAACGTGAGCGATAGTGAAACTGAACCGATTGGATTTTATATTTTCATAAGCAATACAAGACTAATAACGTGTTTGGTTTTATATTTTCCAATTATTTCCTGGGAAAGATTAATGGGTCTTGCGGGCGATTGCCGGTTCCGCCTTCTCCGCTTTTCGCGGCGGGAAGGCCGGTTTCGCCCGGGGGTTGACCGGTCGCGGCGGCTTCGGCCGGCGGCGGGAGGAGATGAGGAGCTTTTCAGCGCTGCGGAGCGGCGGCGCCGGGCGCGGCGCTGCGCCCTCTTTGCCGCAAGGACTCTCGACGCAGGATGTAAAGCCCGCTCAAGGTGACGATCCCGGCGCCCACAAGGAGCGCCGGCGTCGGCAACTCGTTCCAGAAGAGAAAACCGAGGAGCAATCCCCAGATGAGAGAGGTGTAATTGAAAGGCGCAACCACCGCCGCAGGCGCGTGGAAGAGGGCTTGCGTCGTCCAATATTGGCCGATGCCGCCGACAAGTCCCAAGGAACAGAGCACGAGAAAATCGAAAGGACCCGGGTTCACCCAGACAAAAGGCAGGGCCGGAAGGGCGAAGAGGGCGATGAAGACGCCCATGTAGAAAACCACGGCGGCGCTCGACTCGGTGCGGGAAAGCGCCCTCACCGCGAGCGAACCCAAGGCGCCCGAAAGGGCGTTGCCGATGCCGCAGGCGACGCCCAAGGGGGAGCCGCCTGCGGTCGGGCGGGCCATGAGGAGGACCCCGACAAAGCCGGCGAGAACCGCCGCCCAGCGATGCTTGCCGACCGGCTCGCTTAATAGAGGCCAGGAGAGGGCGGTCATGAACAAAGGCGCGGCGAATGAAAGCGAGACCGCGTTGGCGAGCGGCAGGAGATGATAGGAAAGAAAGGCCGCGGTCAGAGAGGCGCCCCAAAGGGCGGAACGCAAGACGTGGCCGAATGGTCTTTTGGTGCGCAATGCCGCGGCGCCGCCCGCGCGCCAGACGACAAGCGCCGCCGGCAAAAGCGACAACGCGCTCCTGAAAAACACCAATTCGGCGATCGGGTAGCGTTCGGCGAGCCATTTGACGATGGCGTTCTGCATCGAAAAGAGGAACACCGACG
>JAJYIC010000199.1 GCA_021790295.1 Pseudomonadota bacterium
CGCCGCACGCCTCGCAGGCGTCGCCGCGCTTGCCCGATGGGGTGGCATCGCGCCTCCTACCGGATCGGGCAAAATCGCCGGCGTCGCGGCCATGACGATCACTCAGACAGGCTCCTTGATCCCCGCCTGAAAGCGGGTACGGGCGGCGCGTCTTTCCTATTCTTCCGTCAGCGGGAGAAGGCCAAGCGCGGAGAGAGCGCGCGAACGCGAGGCCGCCAGCCTGCGGTGCCTCTGTTCTTCGCGCAGAGCCGCGTATTGTTCGAGCGCCTCGCGGTCGGAGGGCGCGGGGCAGCCCTGCGTCTCGGCGACGCAAGCGGTCGGACAGCGCGTCACTCCCTTTTCGACAACGTAGGTTTCGATTTTGACCCCACGATCGTCCCGGCGCAGGATTCTCCGTACTCTCCTGCGAATCATTCCACCCTTCCCGGCAACAAAGCCCGATAGAATTCTAAACAGCCGTTACCTAATTTATCCCCGAGGACTTTGCCATTACGGAGATACGTCAGGTTTCTAGAAGGAAAGACAGGATCTTTTCCGGCTCTTTCGAGCAAAGGATCTTCCCGGCAAGCCTGGTTTGGGAACTGGGCGGATAAGCCTCGAGGAAGGCTTATGCATGTTCCCGAAAGATTCCCGGTTGCAGCCGCCGCCGAGGCTCTGTGATGCTCGCGCCCGTTCGCAAGGCCCCATCGCCAAGGCCCCATCGTAACGAAGGAGTGCAAAAGCCATGCCGTTCGAGGACATCCTTTACGAGAAGCGCGAGGGCATCGCGACCATCACCATCAACCGCCCTCAAGTCTTGAACGCGTTTCGCTCGCGGACCGTCGAAGAGATGATCCAAGCCTTCCGCGACGCCGAGGCGGATGACGAGATCGGGGTCATCGTCCTCACCGGGACGGGGCCGCGCGCCTTCTCTTCCGGCGGGGACCAGGCGAAAAAGGAGGGTGGCTACGGCGGGCGCGGGTTGACCGGGATGCCGATCGAGGAATTGCACGACGCCATTCGCGATACCCGCAAGCCGGTGATCGCCAAGGTGCGCGGCTATGCGATCGGCGGCGGCAATGTTCTCGCGACCCTCTGCGACATGACGATCGCTTCCGAGACCGCCGTTTTCGGCCAGGCCGGGCCGCGCGTCGGCTCCGTCGATCCCGGTTGGGGAACGGCCTATCTCGCCCGCGTCGTCGGCGAAAAAAAGGCGCGCGAGATCTGGTATCTGTGCCGCCGTTACAACGCGGCCGACGCGCTCGCCATGGGCCTTGTCAACAAGGTCGTCAAGGACGCCGAACTCGACGCCGAGGTCGAGGGCTGGTGCCGCGAGATCCTCGCTCTTTCCCCGACCGCGATCGCCATCGCCAAACGGTCCTTCAACGCCGACAGCGAAGGGATCCGCGGCATCGGCCACAGCGGCCAGGAGGCCCTCGCGCTTTACTATCAGAGCGCGGAATCGCACGAGGGCGTCGCCGCCTTCAACGAAAAGCGCAAGGCCGAGTTCCGCCGCCGCAGAGCGCCCTGAACCCGGCGCCGGCGAAGGGAAAGCGCCGCGCCGGCGGCTTCCCTTTCCGCCGCGGGACTTGACGGCGAACCGGCCATTCTCTACTTGCGCCCGTGATGGCCTGGATCCGGCCTTGCGGCGAGAGGCGCCGCATAAGAATCGTCGCGGAGGCTTTTCCTCTTTTCGCCGGCAAGAGCCTTGCCGGAACGAAGGCCGGGAACACCGCCGCAGGCCTTTTCTCCGCGGCCTGCGGCGGCATTAGTGGATAAGGGGACGGGCGTTATGGATGGAGAGGCAGGCCGCGAAAGCGGGCTCGCGGCAGGGGAAGCAACGCGCGAGGCGCGAAGCGCCGGCGCAAACCCCGCGCCGCCGCGCCCGAAGACGCTTTTGTGGCTGGGCGTGACGGCGCTCCTCCTCGCCCTCGTTCTCGCTTCCCTTTACGGCTTCAACCGCTTCCGCGAAAACGCGACCGCCGCCTATTTTGCCCATGCAAAACCGCTGCCGGCTGCGATCAACGCCGTCGTCGCAAAACGCGAAAGCGTCCCCCGCTCCGCCGCCGGGATCGGTTCGCTCGAAGCCGCGCATCAGGTCATGGTCACGCCCGAAGTCGGCGGGAGGGTCGAGAAAATCCTCTTCCAGTCCGGGGCGAAGGTCACAAAAGGCGCGCTTCTGGTGCAGCTCAACGATGCGCCCGAACGCGCCGATCTCGCCAATTTCAAGGCGGAGGCTCGCCTCGCCGTGATCACTTTGGCGCGCTCGCGCCATCTGGTCGGGCGCGGTTTCACCCCGCAGCAGACCTTTGACCAGAACCGGGCGGCGCTCGAAGAGGCGAAGGCGGAAATAGAGAAAACCAAGGCGCTCATCGCGCAAAAGGCGATCCGGGCGCCCTTTTCCGGCGAACTCGGCATACGGAGGATCGATCTCGGCCAATATCTTTCCCCCGGAGAGGCGATCGTCACCTTGACCGATCTCAAGACCCTTTACGTCGATTTCAGCCTGCCGTCGCTCCGCCGCTCCGAGATCGCGGTCGGGGAGCCGGTCGTCGTCACCGCAGACGCCTTTAGGGGCCGCCTTTTCCACGCCAAGATCACGACGATAGAGCCGCAGATCAGCCCTGCGACGCGGACCATCGACCTCAGGGCGAGAATGCCGAACCCCGGCGGGGTTTTGCTTCCCGGCATGTTTGTCAATGCCGCGGTCCTTTTGCCTGCGCGCCCGGATACCGTGGTCCTGCCGCAAACCGCGGTGACCTACACCCTTTACGGCGACAGCGTCTATGTGCTGAGGAAATCCGCCGGGGATGCCGACGCCAATCCGGTCTGGAAGGCGATCCGCACTCCGGTCAAAACCGGCAGAGAATGGGGCGGCAAGGTGGCGATCCTGTCCGGGCTCAAAGGGGGCGAAAGGGTGGTCGCCGCCGGCCAGATAAAGCTTCACGACGGCTCCTTCGTCGTCATCGCCGCCCAGCCTCCGCCGCAGCCTCCCGCCCACCCGACGCTCCACTAGGGTGCGGCAGGTTCCATTCCCGCCTTGAAGCAAAAGTGAGCGATGTCCTTTACCGATCTTTTCATCCGCCGCCCGGTGCTCTCGCTCGTCGTCAGCCTGCTCATTTTACTCATCGGCCTCAAGGCGCTTTTGGGCCTGCCGATACGCCAATATCCGAAGATGTCGAATACGACGATCACGGTGACGACGCTTTATCCGGGCGCTTCGCCGCGGTTGATGCAGGGCTTTATCACGACGCCGATCGAACAGGCGGTGGCGACGGCCGAAGGCATCGATTACCTGACCTCCGCCTCGGTCCAGGGGAATAGCACCATCACCGCCTATATCCGGCTCAATTACGATCCGAGCAAGGCTCTGACCGAAGTGATGGCCAAGGTGCAGCAGGTCAAATACCTGCTGCCTACGGGCGCGGAGGACCCGATCATCACCAAGGCCACGGGCCAGACGACCGACGTCATGTACATCGGCTTTTCGAGCAAAGAGCTGTCCCGCGCGGCGATCTCGGATTACCTGACGCGGGTGGTCCAGCCTCTCATCGATACCGTGCCCGATGTCGCCGAAGCCGAAATTCTGGGCGGGCAAAGCTTTGCCATGAGGATCTGGCTCGACCCGGCGCGGATGGCGGCGCGCGGGATTACCGCGGACGAGGTGGCCGCGGCGATCCGCGCCAACAACTACCAATCGGCGCCCGGCCAGGCCAAAGGCTATTTCACCATCTCCAATATCGACACCAATACCGGCCTCGACAGCGTCCGCCAATTCAAACGCATGGTGGTCAAGGCCGAGGGCGGGGCGGTAGTCCGGCTCGAAGACATCGCCCGCATCCGCTTGAGCGCGCAGAGCTGGACCTCGGACGTGATGATGAACGGCAGGCACGCCGTCTTTGTCGGCATCCAGGTGTCGCCGACCGGGAATCCTTTGACCCTCGTCAAAGGCGTGCGCGCCCTTTTGCCGCAAATCGCGCGCAGCCTGCCGCCTTCAGTCAAAATGCGGGTCGCCTACGACGCGACCAAATTCATCACCGCCTCGATCGGCGAGGTCGAGAATACCCTCCTCTCCGCCGCCCTCATCGTCATCGCCGTCATCTTCCTTTTTCTCGGCAGCTTCCGTTCGGTCGTCATCCCGATCGTCACCATCCCTCTCTCCCTGACCGGGGCCGGGATCATCATGGCGGCGCTTGGTTTCAGCCTCAATCTTCTGACCCTTCTGGCGATGGTCCTGGCGATCGGCCTTGTCGTCGACGACGCCATCGTCGTCGTCGAAAACACCCATCGCCACATCGAGGAAGGCCGCACCCCGGTACAGGCGGCGCTCATCGGCGCCCGCGAGATCGCAAGCCCCGTCATCTCGATGACCCTGACGCTTGCCGCCGTCTACGCCCCGATCGGTTTTCTCGGCGGGGTGACGGGCGCGCTTTTCCGCGAATTCGCCTTCACCCTTGCGGGCGCCGTCATCATCTCCGGCGTCGTCGCCGTGACGCTGTCGCCGATGATGTGCTCGCTCCTCCTCGCCGGGCAGCGTTCGGAAGGGCGGTTTGCGCGGGCGATCGAGCGCGGCTTTTCGCGGCTTGCGTCAGCCTATGGGCGGCGTCTCGAACGCTCTCTCGATTACCGCCCGGTGACGGCTCTCTTTGCCGCCGCGGTCGTCGTCGCCCTCGTCTTCATGTATATCAACAGCAAGAAAGAGCTCGCGCCGCAAGAGGACCAGGGCGTCCTTTTCGCCCTGACGAAAGCGCCGCAATACGCCAATCTCGATTACATGAACGCCTACGGCCACGAGCTCGACAAGGCGTTCCGCTCCTTTCCCGAAACCGATCTGACCTTTGTCGTCAACGGCCGTTTCGGGCCGAACCAGGGGATTGCCGGGATGATCCTCAAGCCCTGGAACGAAAGGCGGAAAAGCGCCCAGCAACTGCAGCCTCTGGTCCAGGGAAAGGTGAACGCCGTCGCCGGGATGAGCGCCTTTGCCTTCTCTCTTCCGCCCCTTCCGGCTTCGATCGGCGGCTTGCCGGTGCAGATGGTGATCTACGGCACCGCAGGCTACCGCAAGATTTACGCCGAGATGCAACAGATCAAAGACGCGGCGCGCAAAAGCGGCCTTTTCATCGCCGTCGACAGCGATCTCGCTTTCGACCAGCCGACCGTCCGCATCAAGATCGACCGCGCCAAGGCGAACGCCCTCGGCATCACCATGCAATCGATCGGCGATACCCTGGCGCTTCTGGTCGGCGAGAATTACGTCAACCGCTTCAACCTTAAAGGCCGTTCTTACGAGGTCATCCCGCAAGTGCCGCGCAGCGATCGCCTCAACGCCGAGGCCTTGACGCATTATTACGTCAATTCCGCCGCCGGCCGGCCCGTGC
>JAJYIC010000200.1 GCA_021790295.1 Pseudomonadota bacterium
CCCACCTATCGCGAGGCGGTGTTGATGCATGCCGTCGGCCGCCTCGCCTTCCACCCTCTTCTCCCCAACATCCAGACCTCCTGGGTCAAGATGGGGAAAGAAGGTGCGGCAGCCTGCCTCGAAGCGGGAGCGAACGATCTCGGCGGCACTCTCATGAACGAAAGCATCACCCGCGCCGCCGGCGCCGAGCACGGCGAAGAGTTGCCGCCCGAAGCGATGGAGGCATTGATCCGCGGCCTTGGCCGCGAGCCCTGCCAGCGCACCACCCTTTACGCCGATGCGCCCGCCGCCCGCGCCGCCTTGTCTTTCGGCGCCCCCCCTCTCGCCGCCACCGTCAACACCCCCGCCCGGCGTTACGAGCGCCAAGGCGCGGCGGCGGACTGAACAAGAGGCGGGTTCACCCCGCCTCCCCGATCCCGAAAAAGCCCATCACCTCCTCGACTTGGCCATCGAGCATCGCGCGTCCCTGAACGGTGCGGCAGCCGCAGCTTTCGGCGAAGCGCAACAACGGGGTCAAAGGCGGTTTCATGACGACATCGATGACGAGAAGCCTCGGGTCGAGAGGCCCAAAGGGATAAGGAAGGCCTTCCCCCGGCGCCATCCCGACCGGGCTCGCGTTGACGAGTATGTCCTGCCGCGAGGGATCGGGCGGAAGAACGCCAAAGACGCAATCGGGGAAGAGGGTTTCGAGACGCCGCGCGAGATCGCGGGCGCGCCCTTCCTCGATATCATAAAGGGTGAGCGCCGCCGCCCCCTTTTCGGCAAAAGCGACGGCGACAGCGCTTCCGGCGCCGCCGCAGCCGATGATGGCGGCTTTCAACCCTCGAACCTCATGGCCCATTTTCGCGAGGCTTTGCAAAAGGCCTTTGCCGTCGAAATTGTCGCCCGTCCAGCTTCCGTCTGTTTCGCGGCGCATGGCGTTGACCGCACCGACCTTTTGGCCGGTCGGTAGTACGCGGTCGAGTTCAGGGAGGATCCGCGCCTTATAGGGAACGGTGACGATGATTCCATCGAGGTTCAAAAGCGCTTTGAGGCCGCGAACGCTTTCCTCGAAACGGGCGGGCGCGACGTGAAAGGGAAGGAGAAGGGCGTTTCTCCCTGCGGCGCGAAAGCGGGCAGTCAAGACTTCGGGCGAGCGTACCTGGGCAATAGGGTCGCCGATGATGCCGTAAAGCCTCGTTGCGCCGTCGACCAAGGGCGGCAAGGAAGAGGGGGCGGTCATGACGCGGCTTCGGCCTCCTTTTCCCCGCTTTCGAGGCGGGAAGAGCGAACTTTTGCCGGGCGCTTCGCGAGATCCTTTAAAAGCCCCATCGGCTGCGGGAGAAAGAGCCGGCGATCCATGAGCTTCAGGTCGGGCGAGATTTGCGGGCGGAAATCGATCTGCGCGAGAATATCCTTTTCGAGATCGGCTCCCGGGGCAAGCTCGATCAGTTCGAGCCCTCCTTCGACAAGCCGGAAAGTGGCGCGCTCGGTAACGTAAAGAGCGTTCTGTCCCTGTTCGCGCCCATAGGCGCCGTTGTAGGTGATCTGTTCGACCGCCGAAACGAACTTTCTCTTGTCCCCTTCGCGCCGGATGGAGATGCGGCCATCGGCGAACCCGATCTCGCTTTTCCCCGCCGTCAGGGTGCCGCCGAAGACCACCCTTTTGGCGTTCTGGCTGATGTTGACAAAGCCTCCGGGACCGACGATGCGGCCGCCGAAGCGGCTAACGTCGACATTGCCCAATCGATCGATCTCGGCAAAGGAAAGAAAGGCGAGGTCGAGCCCTCCGCCGTCGTAAAAGTCGAACTGGTAAGGCTGGTCGATCATGGCGTCATAATTGCGCGAGGCTCCGGCCTCGTTGCCGGAAGCGGGAGCGCCGCCGATCAGGCCTTGTTCGTTGGTCAAGGAGATCCGGTCGAGGACGCCTTCTTCGGCCGCGATATTGGCGATGCCGGTGAGGAGCCCCGAGCCGAGGTTGCAAATGGCGCCGGGAAAAAGCTCGAGCGCCGCGCGCCGCGCGATCACCTTTCTCGCATCGAGAGGGAGGAGAGGGATGTCGGTTAGAGGCACCCGCAGCTCCCCGGCATAAGCGGGGCTGTAAAGGGTCTCGTAGGTTTGCCTTTGTTCGGGCTCGACAACGAGGAGATCGACGAGAATGCCCGGGATCTTGACCGCCTTTGCCGGGAGGGTTCCGCGCCGGGCCATGCGCTTTACCTGAAGGACGACGACGCCGCCCGAGCGCCGCGTCGCCTGCGCTTCGGAGAGCATCTCGCCAAAGACCGCCTCCTCTTCCATCGAAGCGTTGCCGTCTTCGTCGGCCGTCGTTGCTCTGAGGAAAGAGACATCGATGCGGTAAGGCTTGTAAAAAAGATAGTCGGCGCCGCGAAAGGAAACGAGTTCGACCAGATCCTCGCGCGCCGAAAGGCTTTGCCTCCCGCCGCCAAAGCGCGGATCGACAAAGCTGAAAAGCCCGGTGCGGGTAAGGAGTCCGGGCCGGCCGGCGGCCATCTCGCGCATCAACAGCGAAAGCGCGCCTTGAGGAAGGGTATAGCCTTCGATGCGGTCGGCAAGAGCGAGATCGGAGAGAGCCGGCGAATTGACAAAGGTGCCGCAGACGACGCGTTTCAGAAGCCCTTGATGGGCGAGATGCCCGGCGCCTTGACCCTTTCCGTCGCCCAATCCGACCGGATGAAGGGCGGTGATGGCCGAAGGCTCCCCGGTCTCGAAAAAGCGCCGTTCGAGCGCCGCCAGCAAAGCCTCGGGCACGGCATGGCCTCCGCCCGAACCGCCGATGAGGAGGGTATCGCCCGAGCGCACGACCTTTGCCGCTTCCTCGGCACTGACCCTTCGCAAATTCTCCTCCCAATTCGCCCACGGCTGCGGCGAGAAGCGCGTATCGAGCGTCAGCCGGCCGCGCGAGGCCAGCACGGCGGCCGCCCTCGGGTAGAAAGCTCAGGTCTCAGCGGGCGCCGGCCCTTGAGGAAGGGCCGCGATCCATGGACCGCCAACCTCTATAATACCCTTTTCATGGATTACGCGGGCTTTGATCTGCCCAGGTACTAGCTTAAGGTTCTGTAGCAGAAAGGGAACGCGATATATTATCCTTGTTCTTTCCGATGGCAGCGGTGGCCGCAGAATGGCCCACGGTTGAACCCGGGGCACGGCCTCGCCTGGAACTGAGACCTCAAGCGTCAGAGACTGGAAAGGGTCAGCTGCGCCGCATTCGATCACGAACAGGACCGCCAATTGCGGTACGGCGGCAGGTATGGTCTGTAAAGCGATATCGCTTGTATAAATCCCGAGGGCGGTAATTTTACCCGATAGCGAAAACAACAAATCGTCGCTTACCAACATTGTAGCTTGGCGCTCAATCATCATGCGGCACTAAGAAAACGGTCTTTGAGTTCTTTAGGAATATTGTCCCTCTCGCTTGCCAATGTCGGTTGTAGCGGCGGCAACGGCTGGTTGGGAACAGGAGGGCTGAGAGCACTGCCGGAAAAATTGGCACCATGCTCGGTCTCGGGATCAAAAAACTGTACCATGACGCCCCAATCAAGGCCCCACACCAAATCAGCGATAGATTTTATTGTGAGGTTCGTTTGGCTCGTTAATCGGCGATGAATCGCCGACCGGTCAACACCGATCTTTTCGGCGAGACGCTTTTGATTGGTGCGGCCCTGCTCATATCTGGTCCCATAAGCGTCGCGCAATCCCTTATCTATTTGAGAGATAAGAAAAAGGAAGACGCGACGGCGCTGATCAGGTCGCTTTTGGAAAGGCATCGCGGACATCTCCATAGAAGATCTCGGTCACCTCATGCTGCTTGATGAAATTTAGCACTGAATTCCGACACTTATCGTTAAGATTACGATCATTTTTTGTGGCTTTTTCGAACTGGGCGCAGACCGCAACCACTGAATGCGGATGTGGCACCCAGCCGTAAACCCGCAACATGGGAGGGTGCATGCTCCAGACCCCCCTGATGGTTGGCCTCATACGATGCAGATCAGTCGTGTAGAGGCGTTCGTCGCACCGGAAATCGACGAAGAATTGCTCCAAATGTTCGTATGCCGTTCGCCCCGCAACCTCCTCCGTATCGTAAACCAGCGTTCCGTCGACAAATGCGATTAGATCCTGCGAGAGCCAAAGCGGCCGGACCGGCAGGCGGTTGACATCCCCGGGCACCGCGAACAGCTCCAGGACGCAAGTCCGTACAAGATCCTCGATTGTTGCCATCTATGTCAACACGCAATTCTGCATGACCCAAGGCCGGTCGCCGCTTAGCATGCGCAAAAGGAGCGGCCGACGCGAGGGGGAAATGGCAGAGATCGATAGCGAAGATCCGGCTGCGGAACGCCTGCGCTTGATCCGCGAGACTGCGCTCCAGTTCGCCTTGCGCGAGATCAGGCCGGCGGTCGCGGAACTCGACGAGAGCGAGCGCTTTCCGGCGGAAATCTACGGCAAGATGGCCTCTCTCGGGATGTTCGGCGTCAGCATCGCCGAAGAGGACGGCGGCGTCGGCGCCGACATCCTCTCTTACGCCCATGTGATGGAAGCGATTTCCCGCGGTTATGCGGCGATCGCCGATCATTACGGTCTTGTCGAGCTGGTTGCGACCCTCCTCTCCCGTTACGGCAGCGAAGAGCAAAAGACACGCTATCTGCGGCCTCTTCTCCTAGCGGAAAAGCGTTGCGCCTACGCCATCACCGAGCCCGAAGCAGGCTCCGACGTCTCCTCGATCAAGACGACCGCAATCGAGACCGCCGAAGGCTGGAGCCTCAGCGGCGCCAAGCAGTGGATCCACAATGGGCCGATCGCCGATTTTGCCGTCGTTCTCGCGCGCACGGCGCCCCCGCTCGGAAAGCGCGGGATGAGCATCTTCCTCGTCGATAGCGCCCTTCCCGGTTACCGCAAAGGCCGCAAGGAGCACAAGATGGGCCAGCGCGCCTCACAGGTCGGAGGGATCCATTTCGACGCCGTGCCGTTGCCGCGCTCGGCTCTTCTCGGGCCCTTAAACCGCGGCTTTCCGATGATGATGAGCGTCCTCGACAAAGGCCGTGTCGGCATTGCGGCGCTGGCGGTCGGCATCCTGCAAAGCGCATTCGAGGCCGCCCTCGCCTATGCCAAGACGCGCCGCCAGTTCGGCAAGCCCATCGCCGAATTTGAGGCGGTGCAGTGGATGCTCGCCGATATGGCAAAGGACCTTCACGCCGCGCGGCTTTTGACCCTCGACGCCGCCCAACGTCTCGACCGCGGCGAGAGGGCGAGCGCAGAATGTTCGATGGCCAAGTGCTTTGCGAGCGACGCCGCCGTCCTCCACACCGCCAATGCGGTGCAGATCCA
>JAJYIC010000201.1 GCA_021790295.1 Pseudomonadota bacterium
TCTACAGCGGGCCGATGTTCCGCTATGAGAGGCCGCAGAAAGGGCGTTTGCGCCAGTTTCATCAGATCGGCGTCGAGCTTTTGGGGGTGGCGGGCGCGCAAGGAGATGTCGAGGTCATCGCCCTCGGCAACCGCATTCTCGACGCGCTCGGCCTCAAAGGGCGCACCGCGCTCGAAATCAACACTCTCGGAGACCCGGAAAGCCGCCGGCGCTATCGCGACGCGCTCGTTTCCTATTTTTCGGCCCGCCGGCGCGAACTTTCCGAAGACAGCCGCCTGCGCCTCGAACGCAATCCCTTGCGCATCCTCGACTCGAAAGACGAGGCCGACAAAAGGCTTTTTCTGAACGCGCCTGTTTTCAGCGACTACCTCGATGACGTCTCGCGCGATCGTTTCGCCCGGGTGTGTGCGGGGCTCGACCGTTTCGGCATCCCGTATAGGCAAAATCCGCACCTCGTGCGCGGGCTCGATTATTACACGCATACCGCTTTCGAATTTGTCAGCGGCGAACTCGGGGCGCAGGGAACCGTCCTCGGCGGCGGGCGTTACGACGGCCTCGTCGAGTTGATGGGAGGGCCGGCGATGCCCGGAGTCGGCTGGGCCGCGGGGATAGAGCGCCTCGCCTCCCTGATCGCCGCGCCGCCGCCGCCGCGGCCGATCGCCGTAGTCCCGGTCGGGGAGGCCGCGGAAGCGGCATGCGAGACTCTCGCCGAAGATCTGCGCAGCCTCGGTCTTCCCGTCGATCTCGGCTATTCGGGCAATCTCGGACGGCGTTTGCGCCGGGCCAACAAGATCCGCGCGCGCGCGGCCGTGCTCGTCGGCGAAGAGGAATTGGGGCGCGGCTTGGCAACCCTGCGCGATCTCGACAGCGGGGCGCAGGAGGAGGTGCCTTTTGGCGAACTCGCCTTGCGCCTGGACGCGCTTTTGCGCTCCGGGGAACAATGATGGAAGCCGCTTTCGAGCTGCGTCTCGACGAGATCCTGCGCCGCCACAAGGAGATCGGGGACGCGCTGCAAAATCCTTTTCTCGCCGCTCAGCAGCTTGCCGGTTTGGCGAAGGAGTTGAAAGACCTCGACCCGATCGTCAAGGAGATCGCTCTTCTTTATCGCGCCCGCGAGGAAAGCGCCTCTCTCGCGGAGATGGCGAAATCAGGCGAGGATATGGAGCTGCGCGAGCTTGCCCTTGCCGAACTCGAAGCTTTGCGCGGGGAACTTTCCTCCCTCGAGCGGCGGGTCAAGCTTGCGCTTTTGCCGAAAGACCGCGATGACGAAAGGGGCGCCATTCTCGAAGTTCGCGCCGGAACCGGAGGCGAAGAGGCGGCGCTTTTCGCCGCCGCCCTGTTCCGCATGTATCAGCGTTATGCCGCTTTGCGCGGTTGGCGTTTCGAGCTTCTCCATTATTCCGAGACGCCTCTCGCAGGCGCCAAAGAGGCGAGCGCGCTTGTGAGCGGGCGCGGCGTCTTTGCCCGTCTCAAATTCGAATCGGGTGTGCATCGCGTCCAGCGCGTCCCCGAGACCGAGGCGCAAGGCCGCATCCACACTTCGGCGGCGACCGTTGCCGTCCTCCCCGAAGCCGAAGAGGTCGATGTGCGCATCGACGAGAAGGATCTGCGCATCGACGTCTTTCGCGCGAGCGGGCCCGGAGGGCAATCGGTCAACACCACCGACAGCGCCGTTCGCATCACCCATCTGCCAAGCGGGATCGTCGTCATCCAGCAGGACGAAAAATCGCAGCACAAAAACAAGGCGAAAGCGTTGAAGGTTTTGCGCTCGCGTCTTTACGAGGCCGAAAGAGAGGCGCGCGAAGCGGCGCGCGCCGCGGAACGCAAAAGCCAGGTCGGCAGCGGCGACCGTTCGCAAAGGATCCGCACCTACAACTTTCCCCAGGGCCGCGTCAGCGATCACCGCATCGACCTCACCCTTTACAAGATCGAAAAGGTGATGAGCGGGGAGGCTCTGGACGAGATCATCGATCCCCTTCTTGCCGCAGAGGAAGCGGCCCGTCTTGCCGCGGCCCTGGCGTGAGCGTCGAAGAGATTCTCGCCAAGGCCGCCCGGCGCTTTGCCGATGCGGGCGTCGAACAGCCGAGGCGGCGCGCGCGATCCCTTCTTGCCGCCGCACTTTGTTGCGATCCCGCTTCTCTTCTCGCCCATCCCGAACGCGAAGTCGGCCTTCCAGAGGAAGAAAGGTTTGCCTCCTTTCAGGCCCGCATGCTCGCGCGCGAACCTTTCTCGCGCATCCTTGGACGACGCGAATTCTGGGGCCTCGACTTTGCCCTTTCGGCCGAGACTTTCGACCCTCGTCCCGAAACCGAAACCGTGGTCGAAGCCGTCCTCGACGAGATAAAAGACCGCAACGCCGCGCTGTTTCTGCTCGATCTCGGCACCGGCTCGGGCGCGCTTCTGCTTTCGCTCTTGAGCGAATTGCCCCACGCGCTGGGGGTCGGGGTCGATCGGCTCGAAGGCGCCGCCACGGCGGCGCGATCGAATGCCCTCTCTCTCGGTCTTGGCGGGCGCGCGCTTATTCTTGCCGGCGATTGGGGAGGGGCGCTTAGAGGCGGGTTCGATATCGTCGTCTCCAACCCGCCTTATATCGCCACCGGCGCGCTTCCCCTTCTGCCGCCCGAAGTGCGCTTTCATGATCCCCGTTCCGCTCTCGACGGCGGCGCGGACGGGCGCGAGGCTTACCGGGTTATCGCGCGCGACTTGCCGCGGCTTCTCGCTCCGGGCGGAATTTTCGCTTGCGAACTCGGCGCCGCGGAAGAGGGCGCCGTGCGCGCGATCCTCGCGTCTTGCGGGTTCGAGGCGGCAAGCGTCAAAGCCGATCTTGCGGGCATCCCGCGCGCTCTTCTCGCCCGCCGCGGCGGGCATAAGGGGCAAAAACCTTGAAGGCTCTAAGGCTTGACGGCGCAAGGCGGCTCTCTTAGGCTCGGCTTTGCCAAAGGGAGAGGCGCGGGCGATGACAAAATCGGAACTCATCCAGAAACTCGCCGAAAGAAATCCGGATCTCCACCAGCGTGATGCCGAGACCGTCGTCGGAGCGATCTTTGGCGAGATCGCCGCCGCGCTCTCTCGCGGCGACCGGGTCGAACTGAGGGGTTTTGGCGCCTTTTCGGTCAAGCACCGCGGCGCCCGGCTCGGCCGCAATCCGCGCACCGGCGAAGGCGTGCGCGTCGCCGCAAAGCACATCCCCTTTTTCAAGACGGGGAAAGGGCTGCGCGACCGCCTCAACCAGGGCGACAAGAAGCCCTGAAGGCTCTTCGCGCCGGCCGCAGGCCGCAGCAGATGCGGGCCTTTTTCTGGGCGGCGGTTTTCTTGGCCGTTATCCTCGCCGTCGATTTTGCCGCCTCGAACCGGGAAGCCGTAGCGATCCAGTTGTGGCCCTTTCCTTACAAACTCGATTTGAAGCTTTATCTTCTCGTCATCCTTCTCTTGTTTGTCGGATTTTTCGCCGGCAGGATCCTCGCCTGGTTCGGCGCCCATCGCCTGCGCCGCGAATTGCGCCGGAAGGGCGAGAGGATCACGGCGCTCGAACGCGAGCTCTCTTTCCGGCAAGGGCAAACGGCGGGCGCAAAGGAAGGAGCTTTTCCCCCTCCCGCAGCGCGCGGGTGAGGGGGCGAAAAGCCCCGCCTCGCATTCCCTCCAACCTCCGCCCATATCCCTAAAGCGATGAGCGTTCTGGCGAAGATTTGCGGACTGAAGAGCGAGGAGGCGGTCGAGGCGGCGCTTCGAGGAGGTGCGGCTTATCTCGGTTTTGTCTTTTACCCGCAAAGCCCGCGGGCGGTCGGCGCCGAAGAGGCGGCGCGCCTTTCGGCGGGGGTTCCAAAAGGGGTTTGCCGCGTCGGGCTTTTTGTCGATGCCGGAGACGAAAGGATCGCCGCCGTTCTCGAGGAGGCGCCGCTCGATCTTCTGCAACTGCACGGAAGCGAAAGCCCCGAAAGGGTGGAGGCTCTCAAAAGGCGTTTCGGGCTTCCGGTGATGAAGGCGATCAAGATCGCCGGGGAAAAGGATCTCGCGGCCGCTGTTCCTTATGAGGAAAGTGCCGATCTCCTCCTCTTCGATGCAAAGTCTCCGCCGGGGGCGCTTCCCGGCGGCAACGGGCTTCTTTTCGATTGGCGGCTTCTTGCCGGCCGCCGCTGGCGCCGCCCGTGGATGCTTTCGGGCGGTCTCGACGCCGAAATCTTACCCGAAGCCGTAAAGGTTTCGGGGGCGCGCCTTGTCGATGTCTCTTCCGGGGTCGAAACCGCCCCCGGACAGAAGGACGCGGCAAAGATCCGCGCCTTTCTTGCGGCCGCCGGTTGCCTTTGAGGGGCGAGAATGACGGTTCCTAACAGCTTTCGCACCGGTCCCGACGGAGAGGGACATTTCGGCATCTATGGCGGCCGCTTTGTCGCCGAGACCTTGATGCCGCTCATTCTCGCGGTCGAAAAAGCGTACCGGGAGGCGCGCCTCGACCCCTCTTTCGCCGCCGAGCTCGACTATTACCTCGAACACTATGTCGGACGTCCGAGCCCTCTTTATTTCGCCGAACGCCTGACGCGCCATTGGGGCGGCGCCAAAATCTATCTGAAGCGCGACGAGCTCAACCACACGGGCGCGCACAAGATCAACAATGTTCTCGGCCAGGTCCTGCTCGCGCGGCGCATGGGAAGGCGGCGGATCATTGCCGAAACCGGAGCCGGCCAGCACGGGGTGGCAACCGCGACTGCCTGCGCGCTCTTCGATCTTCCCTGCATCGTCTATATGGGGGCGACCGATATCGAACGGCAAAAGCCCAACGTCTTCCGCATGAAGCTTTTGGGCGCCGAGGTCGTCCCCGTCAGGTCGGGAACCGCGACCCTCAAAGACGCGATGAACGAGGCTTTGCGCGACTGGGTCGCCCATGTCGAAGACACCTATTACGTGATCGGGACGGTTGCGGGTCCTCACCCATACCCGATGATGGTGCGCGATTTTCAATGCGTGATCGGACGCGAGGTGAGAAGCCAGATCGAAAAGGCCGAAGGCCGCCTTCCCGACACTCTCCTCGCCTGCATCGGCGGCGGCTCCAATGCGATGGGGCTTTTCCATCCTTTTCTCGACGAGCCTCGGGTCGCGATGATCGGCGTCGAAGCGGCGGGCCTCGGGCTTGAAACAGGGCGTCATGCGGCCTCTCTCAACGGCGGCCTGCCGGGGGTTCTGCACGGCAATCGCACCTATCTTCTGCAGGACGACGACGGTCAGATCCGCGAAGCGCATTCGATTTCGGCGGGGCTCGATTACCCGGGGATCGGGCCCGAACACGCCTGGCTCCACGATCAGGGCCGCATCCACTATGTCGC
>JAJYIC010000202.1 GCA_021790295.1 Pseudomonadota bacterium
CGGTATCGAAGCCGCCTCTCCTGCCGAGGGAATAATCAGCACAAGCGTTCCGAGCCTCACGCGACGGAAAAGGGCGATCACGCCGTCAGGCGCCATCTGGATGCAACCGAGCGAGGCAGGCTCGCCAAGCATGCCGATATTGGCGGTGCCGTGGATATAGATGTGCCGCAGGAACGTATCGACATCCCCGCCCTCGTTCCAGCCCGGCTCCAGCCCGGAAAGCCAAAGGATGCGCGTCGTGATCGACGCGCTCGCGCCCTCCTCGTCCTCGCCGCAGACTGCCGGGGCGATCTTCCCGATCGGCTCCTCATCGCGCAGGATCTCGCCCGGCGGCAGCCCCGAGCCGATCTTGCGCGCGACCCGAAACAAGCCCGATCGGCGTGCCCTCGCTCCCCGAAAACCGGCCGATGCCGCGCACCGATGTCGAAACCGGCCAGCGCCCAGTGCGCCGGTTCCCTCGCAAGAGATAAAGCCTCTGCCGGCCGATATCGATCGCGACCAGGCTTTGCCCGGGGGCCGAAGGGAAACGCCGCCCTATCTTGCGCCAGAGGAAGCGAAGGACGCGTTCGGGCCGCAAGCCGGAGCGCGGCGGAGCGCCGCCCGGCAAAGGCGAACGGGTGTCCGCGTGCCGGGCGAGGCCGCGCGGCGGCCACAATTGGAAGGGCGCCGCCGCCCTCCCCATTGCGCTCGCCAATGCAAAAAAGAGAACGCCCGAGAAGAGCGCGATCGAAGCTTTTCCCGCCTGCCACCGCATCGCCCTGACACTACCGCCAAACCCCCGTCACGGGCAGAGGGCGGAACGGGGGTCATGCGCAAATCACAGCGTCGCACCCCCTCCGGGAGGCCTTCCTGCGGCTTTCCCCCGAAGCGCGCCGGCTCCTCTCTGGGTTGCCTCTCCCTCGGCCTTTGCGCTATTCCCCTCCCCCTATCGGCGAAGGAAGAAGGCATGGCAGAAAAGGGACCGCTTTCGGGCATCACCATCATCGATCTCTCGCGCATTTTGGCGGGCCCTTATTGCACGCTTCTCTTTTGCGAATTGGGCGCGCGCGTCATCAAGGTCGAGCCTCTAGGCGGCGACGACGCGCGTCACTACGGCCCCTTCAAAGGCGGCAAATCGACCTATTTCTCTTCCGTCAACCGCGGCAAGGAATCGATCGCCCTCGATCTGAAATCGCCCGCCGAGCGCGCGATTTTCGAAAGGCTTCTCGAAAAGGGCGATGCGCTGGTCGAGAATTTCCGTCCCGGTACCATGGAAAAACTCGGTTACGGATGGGAGAGCCTTCATCCCCGTTATCCCCGCCTCGTCTACGCCGCGACCTCGGGTTTTGGCCATAGCGGCCCCTATTCCCGCCACCCGGCTTACGACATGGTGGTTCAAGGCCTCGGCGGGATCATGAGCATCACGGGCCACCCGGGGATGCCTCTCGTGCGCATCGGCACCTCGATCGGCGATCTCGCAGGAGGGCTTTTCACCGCGCTCGCTCTCAACGCGGCGCTTTTGCATCGCGAGCGCACGGGAGAGGCGACAAAGGTCGATGTCGCCCTTTTCGATTGCCAGCTCGCCCTTCTCGAAAACGCGGTCATGCGTTACACCGTGACGCAAGAGATCCCGGGGCCTATGGGCGCTCGCCACCCTTCGATCACCCCTTTCGAAGCCTTCTCGACAAAGGACGGCCATCTCATCATCGCGGCAGGCAACGACGGGCTTTTTCTCAAGCTTGCCGAGGCGCTCGGGCGCCCCGATCTCGGCCTCGACCCGCGCTTCAAGACAAACTCTTTGAGGAACGAGAACCGCGATGCGCTTTTTCGCGAGATCGAAACGGTTCTCTCCGGCGCCGGGCGAGACCATTGGATCGAGATTCTGGAAAGCGCCGGGGTCCCTTGCGGCCCCGTCAACACCATCGCCGAGGCACTCGAACACCCCCAGGTCGGGCCCCGAAACATGCTGATCTCGGTCGAGGACAGGGCAAGCGGAACCCTGCGCCTTGCCGGCAACCCGATGAAGATCGAAGGTTTTTTCGATGCGCCGACCCGCTCTCCCGCACCCGATCTCGACGCCGACCGGCAAGCCATCCTGAAAGAACTCGGGCTTTGAGGGAAAAGCCGGCGCAGCGCTTTCAGTCCTTTCGGGCGGGTTCAATGCCCCTTTTGAGACGGCTCGCCGCCCCGAGCCTCGATCCGCCAGCAAAATGAGAGGAGCGCCCGTGAGGGATCTCGCCGTCAGCTTCAAAGACATCGAACTGGCCGCCCTGCGCCTCAGGGGGGCGATAGCGCCGACGCCCGTCGTCGCGGCGCCGGCGCTCTCGGCGCTTGCCGGAGCCGAGATCCTGTTAAAGCTCGAAACCCAGCACCGCACGGGCTCCTTCAAGGAACGCGGCGCGCTCAACAAGCTCCTCTCTCTCGATAAGGCGGCGCGGCAGAGAGGGGTAGTGGCGATGTCCGCCGGAAATCACGCCCAGGGCGTCGCCTATCACGCAAGCCGGCTTTCGATCCCGGCGCGGATCGTGATGCCCGAAGGCACCCCTTTTATCAAGATCGAGCGGACAGAGGCCTTCGGCGCCAAGGTCCTTCTCAAAGGCGCGGGGCTTGTTGCGGCGCGCGAAGCCGCGGCCGCTCTCGCGCGCGAGGAAGGCCTCGTCTTTGTCCACCCTTATGACGATCCCGCGGTCATCGCCGGCCAGGGCACGATCGCCCTCGAACTTCTTGCCGAGCGGAGAGATTTCGATGCCGTCGTCGTCCCGGTCGGCGGCGGTGGGCTCGTCTCAGGCATTGCCGTCGCCCTCAAGGCGCAAAGGCCGCAGATCGAGATCATCGGCGTGCAATCCTCCCTTTATCCCTCGATGGCCCGCCTCATGGGCGGCAGGGATGAGAGCCCTCTTCCGGAACTGCCGACGCTTGCCGAAGGGATCGCGGTCAAAGAGCCGGGAGAACTCACGCGCGAGATCGTCAAGGCCCTCGTTTCCGATATTCTTCTCGTCGACGAGGCGGCGATCGAGGTGGCGACCCTCGCCCTTCTCGAACGCCAGAAGCTTGTCGTCGAAGGCGCAGGGGCTGCGGGTCTTGCCGCGCTCCTCTCTTCGCCGCAGAAGTTCGCGGGCCGGCGCGTCGCGGTCATCGTCAGCGGCGGCAACATCGATTCGCGTCTTCTCGCCTCGATCCTGATGCGCGGCCTCGTCCGCGAGGGCAGGTTTGTGCGCCTGCGCGCGGAATTGCCCGATGTGCCGGGGGCGCTTTCGCGCATTTCGGGCGTCATCGGCAAACGCGGCGGCAATATCGTCGAGGTCCACCACCAGAGGCTTTTTCACGATGTCTCGGTGAAGCGCGCCGAACTCGACATCGTCGTCGAAACCCAGAACCGGCGTCATGTCGAAGAGCTGATCGAGGCGCTGCTTGTGGCGGGGTTTCCGACACGTCTGCTTTCGGGAAACGGCGAACCGGGCGGGCCGGCCTGATCAACCGACCCCTTCGACGAGGACGAGGCGGGCGCGCGAGGCGCTCTGGCGGATCTTTGCCGCTTTTTGATACTCCGCCGACTCGTACCACTGCCGCGCCCTCTGGGCGTCGGGAAATTCGATGACGACGATCCTCTCGGGCGCGCCTTCCCCTTCGAGAAGGACCGCAGGCCCTCCGCGCACGATAAAGCGGCCCCCGAAACGGGCGATGCTTGCCGAGGCAAAAGGGCGATAAGGCTCGTAAAGGACGGCGTCCCTGACGGCGACTTCGGCCAGAACATATGCGGGCATCGGCTCCTCCCTTCCAGCGCTTTTTCGAGCCCCTTATTTCTCACACTCGCAAGGGGGCCCGTGCAACGGCCTTTGCGGCGGCCGAGGCTTCAGCTCTGTAACGGGAAACAGGATTGGGCGGTCAGGGTCAATTGCCAGGGGAAAAGGGAAGAGACGATAAAATTGAAGGGAAGGTTCGCCGAGACCTGGTTGCCGCAAGAGGGAGGCGGGCTTGCCACCGAGAACACTCCGGCCGAAACGTTGAGGCCGTACATCTGCGCCGCGGCGTAATTGGCCGTGGTCGAAGAATTGCTGCAAACCGACGGATCGACCGAGGCGCAGCGGGCGGCGGCCTCGACCGCCTGTTGCAAGGTCGATTGCGTCCACAAAAGGCGCCCGAATTCGATGACGCCGAACAGCATCAGAAGGTAGACCGGGAACAGCATCGCAAATTCGATCGCCGTCGTCCCGCGGTTGGAATGGCGGAGAGTGCGGGAGGTTTTCCGCCCTCTGCGGTTCTCGACCGGCCGAAGATTGAAAAAGGGGCGCATCGCCGTCACGGGTAAAGCCGGGCGTAGGATGTGGCGTTCAAGGTCATCGGGTTGGCGATGCCGGGATAGGGCAGAAACATCGAATAGGAGTCCTCTGCGCTGACGACCCAGTAATGTCCGGCCTCGGAATTGTCGGTGCAGGTGGTGCCGCAGGCGACCTCGGTTATTGCCGTCGAATTGGCATTGGGACAGCCGCAGCTCATGATCCAGGGCGCCGGCGAGGCGGTGATCGTGGAAAGGCCCGTGGTCGTCGTCACCACGCTTTCGATGTCCGCGGCGGTTGCATTCCAGCCTTTGACCGAGGCGAAAGCCGCCCCGGCCTCCGCGGCATTGGCAACCTGCATGTCTTCCCACAAGCCGACGCCGAAATCGATCACGCCGACGATCAGAGCCGCGAGGATGAGGCCCATAAAGCCGAATTCGATGGCGCTCGTCCCTTTATTCGCTCGCGCCAGAGAGAAAAGAGATTGCGGAGCCTTACGCATGCTTCTTCTCCTAGGACGCAAGGTGCGGCGGCGCCAGCGGATCCCTGACCGGAAGATCCGAAGCGCTGCAATAGTTGTGGGTGAAGTAGGAGTCTCCCTTGAAGGTCACGGTCAACCCGATCAGCTGGCTGCATTTGGTCAAAGGCTCGTTGCCGACCATCTGGTTCGACCCGCCCGTATAGGTAACTTCCTGGCTCGGCAGATAGATCGCGCCGTTGATGTTCTGGCTCGCGCCGCCGTTGAAGAGGTCGCTCGCGAGGGGCGCGTTCTTGTCGACCCACACCGCGATCCCGGGGACGCCCTGCGTCGCGCCGCTCGTCGGTGCGGTCAGCGAAACCGTGGCCCCGCCGTTGATGGTGATGGTGCCGTAATTGGCGCCCGTGCTGCTGGTCAGGATGATCGTGACGCCGGCGCCGGTGATGACGGATTGCGCCTCGGCCGTGAAATTGCCGCCGTCGATGACGTAGGTTCCGGGGTCGAGAGTGGCGTTGCCTTTGATGTCCATTCCCCCGCAGTAGACGCCGGGGGAAAGGGTGGCGTTGGTG
>JAJYIC010000203.1 GCA_021790295.1 Pseudomonadota bacterium
GTTCTCGAAGGGGTCGTTGAACGTCGCCGGCGCGCCGCCGTTGGCCGAGGCCGCGGCGCAACCGGAAGCCGCACTGGCGAGAGCAAAAAGGAGAGCCGGGAGGGCAAAGCGCACTCGGCGAAAAGGCATCGGTCGGTTCTGCATAAAGCCCTCAACTTTCGGGTGGGATCATTGCGACAATTTGCCGGCGGGGGCAAGCCTCTCCTTCAAAGGTTCGGCTTTCGCAACCGAAAGTGACGACACCGTATACGCGGCAAGGCGGCGGAGGTTCCCGCGTTCCCGGCGAAAAAGGGCGGGGTCGAGCCGCGCCAAGGGAATGTGCTTGACAGCATAAAGATATCTCAATATGTCTCGGTGAGAATAGGGAGAGACGATGGAACCGCTTCTCGCCGCTTTGCGCGCCGTCGCCGAACCGACGCGGCTGCGCCTTCTCGTTCTTCTCGAGCGCGGCGAACTCACCGTCGGCGAACTCGTCCACATCCTCGGGCAAAGCCAGCCCCGCGTCTCGCGCCACCTGCGTCTTCTCTGCGAGGCGGGGGTTCTCGATCGCCTACCTGAAGGAAGCTCCGTTTTTTATCGCCTGAGCGGCGCCGGTCCCGCCGCCGCTCTCGCCCGCCACCTCGTCTCGGCTCTTGGCGAAGAAAGCGCGGTTCTCGCCCTCGACCGGCAACGGCTTGGCGCGGTCAAACAGAGGCGTGCTCTTCACGCCGAAGCCTATTTCCGCGAAAACGCGCGAGAGTGGCACCGCATACGCTCTCTTTATATCGACGAGCGCGAGGTCGAGGCCGCTCTCGTCGACATCATCGCCGCCGCCGATCCGCGCGATCTTCTCGATATCGGCACGGGAACGGGGCGCATGCTCGAAGTCCTCGCCCCCGCCGTCGAGCGCGCTCTCGGCATCGACACTTCGCGCGAGATGCTGGCCGTCGCCCGCGTCAATCTCGAACGCGCCGGGCTCAAAAACGGCGCCGTCCGTCTCGCCGACATGTACCAGCTGCCCCTTCCCGACGCCTCGTTCGACGCCGCCGTCATCCATCAGGTCTTGCATTACGCAGACCGCCCGGATGCGGCGATCGCCGAAGCCGCGCGGGTTCTGCGCCCACAAGGGATCCTCGTCATCGTCGATTTCGCCCCTCACGCTCTCGAATTCCTGCGCGAGCAACATGCCCATCGCCGACTCGGGTTTCGCGATAGCGAGATCGCGCAGTGGTTTATCGCCGCCGGGCTCGAACCCGCGCCGCCGCGCCATCTCGAAGGCGAACCTTTGACCGTCGCGATCTGGGCGGCGCGCCCTAGAGGAGTCTTCAAAAGACGCGAAGAGAAAGAGCGGAAGGCGCCTTTGCTGGTCGAAGGGGAGAGAGGGTGATGGATGCGCCCGCCGCCCGCTTTTTGCGGCCTCTTCTCGCCGCCGATCCGGTCGGCGATTTCGACGGCCGTCCGCCGCGCGTCTCTTTCGAATTCTTCCCACCGAAAACGCCGGAGATGGAAGAGAGGCTGTGGCAGGCGGTGAGAAGGCTCGAACCGTTGTCGCCGCGGTTTGTTTCGGTCACTTATGGCGCCGGAGGCTCGACTCGCGAGCGCACCCACGCGACGCTGCGCCGCATCCGCGCCGAGACGGCGCTCGAACCGGCCGCGCACCTCACTTGCGTCGCCGCTTCGCGCTCCGAGATCGAAGCCGTCGCAGAGAGTTACTGGCAGGCGGGGATCCGCCACATCGTCGCCTTGCGCGGCGATCCGCCCGAAGGCTGGGCGCGCTATCGCCCGACCCCGGGGGGCTACGCCTATGCCGCCGATCTCGTCGCCGGGCTCAAGCGCCTTGCCCCTTTCGAGATCAGCGTCGCCGCCTATCCCGAAACCCACCCCGAGGCATTGAGCGCAGAAGAGGATCTCGACAATCTGCGGCGCAAGATCGACGCCGGCGCCCGGCGCGCCATAACCCAGTATTTTTTCGAGACCGATCTTTATCTTCGCTTCCGCGACCGCGCCGCCGCAAAAGGCATCGCGGTGCCGATCGTCCCCGGGATTCTCCCCGTCACCAATTTCGCCGAAGTGCGGAAATTCAGCGCTCTTTGCGGCGCCTCGATCCCGCATTGGATGGCGCAGCATTTCGAAGGGCTCGACAGAGATCCCGAGACGCGCCGGCTCGTCGCGGCCTCGATCGCCGCCGAGCAGTGCCGCCGCCTTCATGCGCATGGAGTCCACGAATTTCATTTCTACACCTTGAACCGCGCCGACCTGATCCTCGCCATCTGCCATCTTTTGGGCGTGCGCGCGCCGCGCGCCGCCGACGCGCGGGTCTGAAAAGGCGCGCCCCAAAATGGCCCCGCTCCTCGAGGCTCTCAAAGAAAGCGTCCTTCTTTGCGACGGCGCGATGGGAACCGAGGTGCAGGCCCGAAGGCTCGATCTCGCGCGCGATTATCGGGGCCTTGAAAACTGCCTCGAAATCCTTTGCGAGAGCCGGCCCGATGTTATCGGCTCCATCCACAGGGCCTATCTCGAAGCCGGCGCCGATCTGATCGAAACCAACAGCTTTGGCGCCTCGCCCCTGACGCTCGCAGAGTTCGGCCTGGGCGAAGAGGCCTTTTCCTTGAACCGCCGCGCCGCCCTCATCGCGCGGCAGGCGGCGGCGCAATTCTCTGCGCCCGAACGGCCGCGTTTTGTCTTGGGCTCGCTCGGCCCGGGAACGCGTCTGCCCTCTCTCGGCCACATCTCCTACCGCCGTCTCGAAGAGGCTTTCCGGGTGCAATGCGCGGGCCTTCTCGAAGGCGGCGTCGACGGTTTCCTGATCGAGACCTGCCAGGACCCTTTGCAGATCAAGGCCGCCGTCAACGCCGCCAAACAGGCGCGCCTTGCCCGCAAATGCGAGGCGCCGATCCTCGTCCAGGTGACCGTCGAGACCACCGGAACCCTTCTCCTCGGAACCGAGATCGCGGCCGCGGCGGCGATCGTCGAGGCTCTCGACATTCCACTTTTGGGGCTCAATTGCGCGACCGGCCCGCGCGAGATGGGCGAACATGTGCGCTGGCTCGGCGAGAACTGGCCGCGCCTCCTCTCGGTGCAGCCGAACGCCGGGCTGCCTGAACTCCAGGGCGGAGAGACGCGCTATCCTTTGGGCGCCCTAGAACTCGCAGAGTGGCTCGAACGCTTTGTCGTCGAAGACGGGGTCAACCTGATCGGCGGCTGCTGCGGGACGACCCCCGCGCATACGGCCGCTCTCGACCGCATGCTTCGCAGCCTTGGAGGCGAGCGTTTGAGGCCCCCTCCGCGCGCCCGCAACCCGGCCTTCACCCCTTCCCTCGCCTCCCTTTACAGCGCCGTCGCTTTGCGCCAGGAAAACGCCTATCTGTCGATCGGCGAGCGCTGCAACGCCAACGGTTCGCGCCAGTTCCGCCGTTTGGAGGAGGCGGGCGCGTGGGACGGCTGCGTCGAGATCGGCCGCGAGCAAGTGCGCGAAGGCTCGCACGCTCTCGATCTGTGCACCGCCTTTGTCGGGCGCGACGAGGTCGCCGACATGACCGAGATCCTCTCGCGCATGCGCGGCGCGCTTTCGGCGCCTCTCGTCATCGATTCGACCGAACTCCGCGTTCTCGAAGCCGCCCTCGAACTCTACGGCGGCAAGGCGGTCATCAATTCGATCAATTTCGAGGACGGCGAAGAGCCGGCCCGGGCCCGGATCACGCTCGCGCGCCGCTTTGGCGCCGCCGTCATTGCGCTTGCGATCGACGAAAGCGGGATGGCGAAAGAAGCCGGGGAGAAGCTCGCCGTTGCCCGCCGCCTTTACGATTTCGCCTGCGCCCAGTTGGGGCTGCCGCCGTCGGACCTCTTTTTCGATCCTTTGACCTTTACGATCTGCACCGGAAATGAGGACGACAGAAGGCTCGGCCTCGAAACCCTGGAGGCGATCTCTCTGATCGCCGAGGCGATGCCGGCCTCTCAGATCATCCTCGGTCTTTCCAACATCTCTTTCGGGCTCAACCCGAAAGCGCGCCAGGTCTTGAATTCGGTCTTTTTGAGCCATGCCTTGCGCCGCGGTCTGACCGGGGCAATCCTTCATTTCTCGCGCATCCTGCCGCTTCACAAAATTCCGGCAGAGGAACAGGGCGTGGCCGAAGACCTGATCTTCGACCGCAGGCGCCCCGGCTACGACCCTCTCGAAGCCTTTATCGCGCTTTTCGAGAATAAGAGCGCCGAAAAGAAGGAGACCCGAACCCGCGCTCTCCCGCTCGAAGAGCGCCTTGCCCAGCGCATCGTCGACGGCGAGCGGACGGGTCTCGAAGAAGATCTCGACCGCGCGCTCGAAATCCATCCCCCTCTTTCCATCATCAACGACATTCTTCTTTCGGGGATGAAGACCGTCGGCGAGCTTTTCGGCGCCGGCAAGATGCAGCTTCCTTTCGTCCTGCAATCGGCCGAGACGATGAAGGCCGCGGTCTCTCATCTCGAATCTTTTATGGAGCGCATCGAAGGCCAGGAAAAAGGGAGGATCGTTCTCGCCACGGTTCGCGGCGACGTTCACGACATCGGCAAGAACCTTGTCGACATCATCCTTTCGAACAACGGCTATCGGGTCATCAATCTCGGCATCAAGCAGCCTCTTTCGGCGATGCTCGAAGCGGCCCGCGTTCACCGCGCACAGGCGATCGGGATGTCGGGCCTTCTCGTCAAATCGACCGTCGTCATGCGCGAGAACCTCGAAGAGATGAGCCGGGAAGGGATCGATCTTCCGGTCATCCTCGGAGGGGCGGCTCTCAATCGCCGTTATGTCGAAGAGGAGTGCGCGCGGGTTTACGCCTGCCGCCGCGTCGCTTATGCGAAGGACGCCTTCGAGGGCCTCAGCCTCATGGGAAAGATCGCCGCGGGCGCTTTCGACGACCACCTTAGAGAGGAACGGCAAAAGAGCGAAGGAAAGCCGCAAAACCGCAAGTCGCGGCTAGGGCGCGCGGCCGATCCGCGGGTTTTGCGCCCGCTCGATTTCCACGAACTGAGAGTGCGCAAAGCCGAACTCGGCGACGGGGTAACGGTGCCGAAACCGCCTTTCTGGGGATCGAGACGGATCGACCGGGTGCCGGTCAAGGCGATCCTCCCTTATCTCAACGAGCGCATGCTTTACCAGTTTCACTGGGGCTACCGGAAAGACGGCAAGAGTTTCGAGGAATACAAAACCTGGGCGCGCGCCGAGCTGCGGCCGGTTTTGCGCCGTCTTCTCGACATCGTCATCCGCGAAGAGATTTTGTTGCCGCAAGCGGCCTACGGTTATTGGAAATGCGCCGCGGAA
>JAJYIC010000204.1 GCA_021790295.1 Pseudomonadota bacterium
GCGTTCATAATGATCCTTCCCATCGCGAAGGAGAAATCCGATGTCGTTGACCGAGGCTCTCGGGCGGTTCGTTTCCGAAATCTCCTTCGAGCGCCTTCCCTCCGAAGCGGTCGAGGTCGCGCGGCTCGGTTTTATCGACACCGCGGCGACGATGATCGCCGGCGCGGGGGAACCGGCGCCGCAAATCCTCAGGCGGGTTCTCGAACCCGCAGAAGGCAAGGCCACGCTTTATTTTTCGGGCGTCCGCGCAAAGGCCCCGGAAGCGGCCTGGATCAACGGCACGGCCGGGCACGCGCTCGATTATGACGATGTCGCTTTGCGCGGCCACCCGAGCACGGTGATCGTGCCGGCCCTTCTTGCCGAAGGGGAAAGCCTCGAAGCTTCGGGGCGCGATTTGCTCACCGCTTATGTCGCCGGTTACGAGACCTGGGCCGAATTGAGCGAACGCGACCCCGGCCATCACCACCGGAAAGGCTGGCACCCGACCGGGATCTTCGGCGCCATCGCTGCGGCCGCGGCCTGTTCGGTTTTGCGCCGTCTCGATGGCGGACGCGCGGCCTGCGCACTCGCGCTCGGGGCGTCGCAATCGGGCGGGATCATGGCCAATTTCGGCACCATGACAAAGCCCTTCCATGCCGGGCGCGCGGCCTATGCGGGGCTCATTTCGGCGCGTCTGGCCGCCGAGGGTTTTACCGCCTCGGGTGACGCTCTCGAACATCCGCAAGGGTTTTTGAGCGCGGTTTCCCCCGAAGGCAAGGTCGATCGCGAAAGCCCGGCGTCGGGGCTCGGAAAGCGATGGAAGATCCTCGGGGAGCGGCTCGGGATCAAGAAATACCCCGCCTGCTACTGTACCCACAGGGCGCTCGACGCCATTCTCGAGCTTCTTCAAAGCCGGCCCCTCAAGGCCGAGGAAATCGCCCGCATCACCGTTTCGTTGAGCGACACCCACGCCCTCATCCTGCGCAACCATCTGCCGCAAACGGGGCTTGCCGCCAAGTTCAGCATCGAGTTCGCGATGGCCGCCGCGGTCCTCGCCCGCCGCGCAGGGCTCGGCGAATACACCGACGCTTTTGTCGCGCGCCCCGAGGTGCAGGCGCTGATGGGCCGGGTCGCGGTCGAGACCAACCGCGATTACGATCCCGAACAATGGGGCGCCTCGGTTTTCGACCAGGTTCGCGTCGAGTTGGCGAGCGGCGAGGTCATCGCCAGCGAGAAGGTGCGTTACGCCAAAGGCCACGGCACGAGGCCTCTTGCGGAGGGCGAGCTTTTCGAAAAGTTCCGTTCCTGCCTCGATACCGGCGGTGCGACAATCGCTCCGCGGATCCTTTTCGATCGCCTCAAGGGAATGGAAAGGCTCTGCGCGCGCGAGTTGACCCGGAACGCCTGAGCCTTTGGCGATTTCGAGTGCAGATTCCGGTGGGAGATGGCGATGAGAGGCGTCGTTTTGGGCCTCATTCTCGTTTTCGGGCTTTGGGCGGGGGCTTTGGCCGCGTCGCCTCCGGGACCGCCCGCTCGGGGAGGGAGGCTGACGGTTCTCCGCCTCCGGCAGAGCGCGGAAAGGAGACTCCCTCGCGACCGCCTCAAAGCGGTTTTGCGAGTCGAAAAGGAGGACGCGAAGCCGCAAAAAGTCGCGGCGGCGATCAACGGCGCAATGGCGCAGGCGCTCTCGCTCGCCCGCAAGATTCCCGGGATCGAAGCCGAAACCGGGTCCTATTCGATCTATGAGGAGCGGCCGCAAGCCGGCCCCGCTTTTTGGCGCGGCGCGCAAGAGCTGATCCTCGCGGGGGAGGATGCCGAGGCGCTTTTGCGCCTGACGGGCCGGCTGCAGGCGGCGGGGCTGCTGATGAGTTCGCTCGACTATGAACTCTCGCCCGAAGCCGTGCGGAGGGCCGAAGGAGATCTGACCTCGCACGCCCTTTCGGGGCTTCGGCGCCGCGCCCGGTCGATCGCGGAACAGCTCAAGATGAAGGTTCTGCGCATCCGCGATCTGCGGGTCGGGAACGCCGAGCTGGGCGGCGCTCCGCGCCCCGTTTTCAGGGCGGCTTTGGCGGCGGCGAAAGCGATGCCGGCGCCGATCGCGGCGCCGGGAAGGGCGATGGTGCGCGTCACGGTCAAGGCCGAGATCCTGCTCGCTCCCGCCTCGCCGTGACCGGGAACCCTCTTCCGGCACCCCCTCTCCTCGTCATCAGCGATCGCCGGCAGGCGCGCCGCCCGCTCGAAGAGGTGGCGTTTGCCGCCTTTTCCGGGGGTTGCCGGTGGTTGAGCCTGCGGGAAAAGGATCTGCCGGCCGCCGAACGGCGGGCGTTGCTCACCCGTCTTCTCGCCCTCGGCCATCGCTCGGGAGCCCTCGTCACGGTGCATGAGGACATCGACGCGGCGGTCTTTTGCGGGGCGGACGGCGTCCATCTTAGAGGCGGGGGCGACCCCGCTTCGGCGCGTGCGCGCCTGCCGCGGGGGCTTATCGGCGCCTCCGCGCACGACCCCCGAGAAGCCGCTGCTCTTTTGCTCAATGGGGCCGATTACGTCACCCTCTCGCCCGTTTTTCTCAGCCAAAGCAAACCCGGTTACGGTCCGGCGCTGGGCCTCGAAGGGCTGGCCCGCGCCGCGCGCGCGATCAATGGGCCTCTCATCGCTCTTGGCGGGATCGGACCCGAAAACGCGGCGGCCACTCTGGCCGCCGGCGCGCGCGGACTCGCCGTCATGGGAGGGGTGATGAGGGCCGCAGACCCGCAAAAATGGGTCGAACGCCTGATCGCCGCGATCGCCGCAAAGGAAAAGGGCGGGCGAGGGTAAGGGGCCGCCTCGTCCGCGAGAGCTTGCGCGTGGTCCTTGCCGAGCGCACCCGTTCCCTTCGGCCCTTTCCCGCAAGGCGGGCGAGCGCAATCAGCGTTCGATCGGAAAGCCGACGAGGCTGCCCCACTCGGTCCACGAACCGTCGTAGACCCGTACCTTCTTGTAACCGAGAAGCTCGGTCAGTGCGAAATAGGCAAGGCTCGCACGATGGCTGAGGCGGCAATAGGAAATGATGGTCTTGTCGGGCGTCGCACCCTCTTTCTCAAAAAGGGCGCGCAACTCTCGCGGTTCGCGAAAGCGCGTGTCGGGGCCGATCAGCTCGGTAAAATGGAGGGGTTTTGCCCCCGGTATCCGTCCGAGCCTTTGCGCGCCGTGATTGGGCGAACCCGGAGGGCTATAGAGTTCGCCGCGGTATTCTTCGGGCGAACGATGGTCGAGGATGACCGTATCGGCCTGTCCGACCGAGCGGAGAACCTCGTGGCGCCCGATCCGCATGGCGGTCGCCTGCGGCTCTTTTTGGGGTTTGTATCGGACCGGCTCTACGCGCGGGCTCAGGCTGCTCAAAGGGCGCCTTTCCGCCTTCCACCGGGTTCCCGCGCCGTCGAGGACGCGAACGTCGCTATGGCCGCAATATTTGAATACCCACCAGGCGTAAGTTCCGAACTGTACCGCCGGCTCGCCGTAAAAGACGACGGTCGAATCGTTTGCGATTCCCGCCTCGCCGCAACGCCGGGCAAAAAGCTCCGGGGTCGGAAAATCGCGTTTCAAAGGGTCCCAAAGCATCTCCTTCCAGTCCCAGAAAAGGGCGCCGGGAATGTGGCCTTCCTCGTAAGGGGCTCTGCCGTCCCAGTTGAGCGCGACGACGCGCACAGTTGGGTCGCCGATGTGGGCTTCGAGCCAATCGGGGTCGACGAGCGCCGGGGAGGGCGTGCTCATCTTCGCCTTTCGAGAGGAGAGCGCCAAGGCGGCGAAAGCCTCAACGCTTTTCCCGGGCGGCCGCGCTCGTTCCGGCGATCTTGCCGAAAACCGAACCCGAGACGAGCCCCGTGCCTCCGGGATAATTGAAATAGAAAAGGCCGCCGACGAGTTCCCCTGCGCCGTAAAGGCCGGGGATCGGACGTTCGGCGGTGTCGAGAACGCGCGCGCTCGTATCCACCTTGAGGCCGCCAAAGGTGAAGGTGACGCCGCAGGTCGTGGCAAAAGCCTCGAAAGGCGGCGTGTCGAGCTTGACCGCCCAATTCGATTTCGGCGGGTCGATCCCTTGCGTCCCGCGCCCGTCGAGGGCGGTCGGGTTGTAGGGCACGTCCTCTCTCACCGCGGCGTTGTAGCGGCGTATCGTTTCGAGGAAGCGCGGCTTGTTGACCGCAGCGTATTCGGCCATCTTGTCGGCGAGTTCCTCGATCGTCCCGGCGCTGACCTTGGTGACGCGGCGTATGCGGTATTCGTCACGTTGCAGATGCACGGTCTTCTTGTCGAAGACCTGCCAGGCGAACTGGTGAGGCTGTTCGAGAATGAGACGGCCGTATTTGGCGTAGGTGTAATTGCGGAAATCCGCGCCCTCGTCGCAAAACCTCACGCCGTCGGCATTGACCATGACGGCAAAGGGATAACTGTGCTTCTGGAAATTGTCGCCGACCGAAAGGTCGCCGAATTCCGGAGCGTTCAAATCCCAGCCGACGGCATGGCAACCCGACCAGTTGCCGTAAGGCATGGCGCCGATCTCGAGCGCCATCTTGATCCCCGCCCCTGTGTTGAAGCGGGTGCCGCGAACCTTGGCGAGGTCCCAGCCGGGACCGAGATAACGCGTGCGCATTTCGGCGTTCGATTCGAAGCCGCCGCAGGCGAGGATCACGGATCGCGCCTTGATCGAGGTCGTCTTCCCGGAGAGTTTGCCGACGACGCCGTGGACGCCGTCGTCATCGGCAATGAGGCTCTGGCCGGAGGCTTCGTAAGCGATTTCGATCTGCCGTTCCGTCGCCGCCTTGTAGAGGCCTTCGATAAGCCCGGGACCCCCGCCCCAGGCCTCGAGCGCGAGCCCGCCCCAGAAACGGAACTTGCCTTCGTGTTTGAAAGCCTGGCGCGAATACATGGGGGCAAAACGGATGCCCTGGCTCCTCATCCACAGAAGCGTTTCCTGGCTTTTGGTGATCAAAAGCTCGGCGAGGTCGGGGTGGCTTCTGTAATCGGTGAGGCGGCCGAGATCGTCGTAATACCGGTCCGTCGTATAGCTGCCGAACTCGCTCGTCTTGATTTCGGTCTCGGAGAGGTCGCAAAGCTTCAACAGATCCTCGACGCCGTTATAGACAAAGCGCATCGCCCCCGCGGTGTAGCGGCTGTTGCCGCCGCGCTCATCGAAAGGCGCGGCTTCGAGAACGAGCACCCGCGCCCCCGCCTGCCGTGCCGCAAGAGCGGCGCACATCCCGGCATTGCCCGCGCCGACGAC
>JAJYIC010000205.1 GCA_021790295.1 Pseudomonadota bacterium
CTCGCTGCGCGCCCCGATAAAGCAATTGTCTTCGATGATCACCGGTTCGGCCTGCACCGGCTCGAGCACTCCGCCGATCCCGACCCCGCCCGAAAGATGGCAATTCTTGCCGATCTGCGCGCAAGAGCCGACTGTCGTCCAGGTGTCGATCATGGTCCCGGCATCGACATAAGCGCCGACATTGACAAAGCTCGGCATCAAAACGACGCCGGGGGCGATAAAGGCCGAACGGCGCACGAGGGCGCCGGGAACGGCGCGGAAGGAAGCCTTGGCAAAATCGCCTTCCTTCCAGCCGGAGAATTTGGACGGTACCTTGTCCCACCACGCCGCCGGGCCGCGTTCGGGGTCGGCCGCGCCCCCCGCCATCAAGGCCAACTCATTCAAGCAGAAAGACAACAGCACGGCCTTTTTGAGCCACTGATGCACGACCCAGCCCGAAGGGGTCTTTTCGGCGACGCGCAACAGGCCTTTGTCGAGCTTTTCGAGCGCCTTTTCGACCGCCTTCCGCGCAGGCCCTTTGGTCCGCGGCGAGATCCGCTCGCGCTCTTCCCAGGTTTTCTCGATCGTGTGGGCAAGTTCGGCGTCGTTCATGGCAGCTTCCGGAAGGGCGCGGTTCGCCCACCATGAGCGCGCGCGGGAGAGACTGTCAACCTGAGCGGCGCGCCCTTTCGAACCTTGCGCCCTCAGAAAAGCCTGGCCCCGAGCCCCGCCTCTTTATCGCGAGGGCAGGAGCTGTTCGATCTCCGCGGCGATCGCGGGGTCGCATGGGTCGATTTCCGAGGGCCACAGCCCCGCCGGAAGCCCGTCGGGAGCGATCAGGATTTTGTGGAAATTCCAGCGCGGAGCGGCGGCTTCGCCAATCGTCTCCTCGATCCAGCGGTAAAACGGGTGGCAGTGGGGGCCGGTGACCCGGCATTTTTCCGCAAGGGGAAAATCGACTCCGTAACGCGTCTTGCAAAACGCCTCGATTTCTGCGGCCGACCCCGGCTCCTGTTCGCCGAAATCGTTCGAGGGCACGCCGAGAACGACAAGCCCGCGCTGCCGGTTGCGTTCCCACAGCTTCTGGAGGCCGGCGTATTGCGGGGTAAAGGCGCAATAGGAGGCGGTATTGACGACGAGAACGGGCTTACCACGCCAGGCTCGAAACGGCAGGGCGCCGCCGTCGATCGAGCGAAAGATGAAGTCGTAAGGCTCGCTCATGGCCTAAAACGCCCTGTCCCCGCCGCGGCCGTAGGGAAAGAATAACAGAGCCTTGCGCCTTTGTGCGAAAGACGCATTTCGCCTTGCGCGCACAAGCCCGTTCCCCGACACTGGCGCCGCCTTTTTGGGGGCTTTCTCGCGATGGTGTTCGCCTTTTTCCTCAAGGGCGTTGCGGTCGGCGTCGTCATCGCGATCCCGGTCGGGCCGGTCGGGATCCTGTGCATGCGCCGCGCGCTTTTCGACGGCAGGCTCGCCGGCCTTGTCTCGGGCCTCGGCGCGGCGACCGCCGATGCCTTTTTCGGGATCATCGCCGCTTCGGGGCTGACCGCCGTTTCCGGCCTGCTGTTCGATTATAAGGAGTGGCTGCGCCTTGCCGCCGCCGGGTTTCTCGTCTACATCGGCGCCGCGGCTTTGCGCGCTTCGCCGCCGCCGGGGCCGGTTCAGCCGCGCGGGCGCGAGACCCTTCTCGCCGATTTCGCCTCGACCTTTGCCCTCACCATTACGAACCCCGTAACGCTTCTCGTTTTTCTCGCGGTCTTCGCCGCGCTCGGGCTTTCGGGCGCCGCGATCACCTTTGGCCGCGCCCTCATCCTCGTCGCCGGGGTGTGGACAGGTTCTTTCCTGTGGTGGCTTTTGTTGAGCGTCGGCGCCGGGATTTTTTCGCAGTTCCTCGCCCCGCGCCATCTTCAGGTCATCAACCGCGGCTTGGGCGGCCTTCTTCTGATTTCCGGTTTCGCCCTTCTGGGCGTGTTCCTTTACGCCCATTTCGCCTGAAGGCAAGGAGGCCGCTTTGTACCTGCCCGACGCTTTTGCCGAAAGGGACCGGGAGGTCCTTTTTGCGCATATCGAGGAATGGGGCTTTGGCCTCCTCATAAGTGACGGCGCCTCGGGACTTGTCGTCAGCCACATCCCCTTTCTCCTCGATCGGCGCGGAGAAGAGGTTTTCCTTCAAGGGCACCTTGCGCGCGAAAATCCCCAATGCGCCGAACTTGCCGCAGAAGGCGAAGCGCTCGCCGTTTTCCCCGGTCCGGACGCTTACATCTCCCCCTCCTGGTATGCGAGAGGGCCGGCGGTTCCGACCTGGAACTATGTCGCCGTACACGCCTATGGCGCGATCTCTCGGAAAGATGACGAGGCTTGGCTTTCGTCTTTTCTGCGCCGTCTCGTCGCCCGGCATGAAGCGGTCACCCCTTCGCCCTGGCGGTTCGAGGATCTGCCGCGGGAATATCTGCGCGAGATGCTTCTAGGAATCGTTGGTTTCGAGATCGCGGTGAGCCGCATCGAAGGCAAATGGAAATTGAGCCAAAACCGGCCGGCCGCGGATCGCCCGCGCATCATCGCCGCGCTGTCGGAGCGGGGCGATCCGCAAAGCCTCGCCATTGCCCGTCTGATGCGCCGGCGCGAGCCTTCCTGAAAAGGCTGCGCGAGGGGGCGCGCGTCAGAGGCCCTTTTCGCGCAGGAGCCTTTGGACCTCATCGGGATCGCGGCAGCCGAGAACGGCTTCGGCAATCGCCCGGGTGAATCCGGCGCGGGCAAAGCTCGCCCGCTCGCGCGCTGGGTCGGCGGCGGCGCGGCGAAAAGGCCCGAGACGGCGCCGGCGGGCAAAGGCTGAGGCGGCGGCGAGATCGGGTTCGGGTTCCTCCTGCCGCAGGTTTTTGAGGCTCTTTTCGATAAGCGCCCTTGCGATCCCTCTGGCGGCAAGGGCGCGGGCGATCGCGATTTGTGAGGCCCCGCGCCGCAAAAGCGAAAGCGCGCGCGCTCTTGCATAAGCTTCGTCGTCGAGAAGGCCCCTTTGGCGATAGCGGATGAGAAGCGCCTCGATCGCCTCTCTTACCCCTGCGAGAACCGCGCGGTCGCCGCCGCAGCGCCGGCGCGCGCGGCGCAAAAGGACGCGGCGCAGGCTTTCCTCTGAACTGGCAAAACGCCCGAGATAGGAAAGCGCCCAGTTTTCGAGAAGCGCGCCGTCGATCTCTGCGCTCTTCCGCGTCACCCTTTCCTCCTCCGCCTTTTTCCTTCGCGCACGGCCATCATATCGCCAAACGCGCGATGATCTCTGCCATTGCGACGCATCGATTGACAGGGGGGACGCCCTTTTGCATAGTCCCCGGCTTTCCCGCCCGCTCCCTTTGCGGGCGAAAGCGCGGTCGAGGCGCTTCGGGGAGAGCCCGCAAAGAGCCTGCGGCGCGGCGAGGAGAGGAACGAAGATGCGCGATTGGCGCCGATCGAGCCGGCAGCATCCCCCGCCGCGGGGGGAGCGGCGACGACGATAACGCTGCCCTTCCTTTTCCCGTCCTCCCATCTCTTCCGCGCAGGAGACGTCGCGTGATACCAGCCGTTATGCCGACCTATGCCCGTTGGGACGTTGCCGCCGATCACGGCGAAGGGCCGTATCTTTACGCTGCCGACGGGCGCAAGTTTCTCGATTTTACCACCGGGATTGCGGTCACCGGGCTCGGCCATTGCCATCCTCATCTCGTCGCCGCGGTGCGTGAGCAGGCCGGCCGGCTTTGGCATGTCTCGAACCTGTTCCAGATCCCGGGGCAAGAGCGCCTCGCGCAAAGGCTTGTCGATCACTCGTTTGCCGATACCGTGTTTTTCGTCAATTCGGGCGCCGAGGCCGTCGAGCTTACGCTCAAGGTGGCGCGCAAATACCAGAGCGCCACCGGCCACCCTGAGCGCAGCCGCATCATCGGCTGCGAAGGCTCTTTCCACGGGCGCACCTTTGCCACTCTCGCCGCCGCCGGAAACGAGAAATATCTCGACGGCTTCGGCCCGCCGATGCCGGGTTTCGATCACGTCGCCTTCAACAATCTGAACGAGATGCGCGCGGCGGTCGGAAAGGAAACCGCCGCCATCCTGGTCGAGCCGATCCAGGGCGAAGGCGGCGTGCGCGCCCCTTCGCCCGGCTATCTGCGGGGCTTGCGGGAAATCGCCGACGAGCACGGGCTTCTCCTCCTTTATGACGAAGTGCAATGCGGCATGGGGCGCACCGGAAGGCTTTTCGCCCATGAGTGGGAGGGGGTGGCTCCCGACGTCATGGCGATCGCCAAGGCGCTCGGCGGAGGCTTTCCGACCGGCGCCTGCCTCGCCAGCGAGCGCGCCGCGGTCGGCATGGTGAGCGGCACCCACGGTTCGACTTTCGGCGGCAACCCTCTCGCGGTTGCGGCGGGGAACGCGGTTCTCGACGTGATGCTCGAAAAGGGGTTCCTCTCCCGGGTGCAGGCGATGAGCGAGGCGCTAAAGCGCCGCCTCGAAGGCCTTGTTCGCTCTTATCCGAAGCTTTTTGCCGAGCTGCGCGGTGCGGGGCTTCTTCTCGGCCTGCGCTGTCTCGTGCCGGCCGGCGAGATCGTCGCCCGCCTGCGCCAGGAGGGGCTTTTGACCTTGACCGCGGGCGACAACGTCTTGCGCATCCTGCCGCCTCTCATCCTCGGCGAAAGGGAGATCGACGAGGCGATAACGATCCTCGACAAAGTGGCCGCAAGATGGCCGGCCTGAGCACGATCCTCATCCGCGAGAAGACCCGGCTCGGCGGCAGAGGCGCGCGCGCGCCGCGCCACTTCCTCGACCTCGATCGGCTCGACCCGGCGCTTTTGCGAGGGATCCTCGATACCGGCCTTGCCTACAAGAACGGGCGTCGCGATCGGCCTCTCGCCGGCAAGACCCTGGCGATGATCTTCGAAAAGCCTTCGACGCGTACGCGCGTTTCCTTCGAGGTGGCGATGCGCCAGCTCGGCGGCGAGGTGGTCGTCCTCAACACGGCCGAGAGCCAGCTCGGGCGCGGCGAAAGCCCCGCCGATACCGCCCGCGTTCTCTCGCGTTATGTCGACGCCATCATGATCCGCACCAATGCGCCCAAAAAGCTCGAAGAACTTGCCCATTTCGCGACCGTTCCCGTCATCAACGGCCTGACGGACGCTTCCCATCCCTGCCAAGTGATGGCGGACGTGATGACCTTGGAGGAAAAGAAGGGGCCGCTTCAGAAGACCGTCGTCGGCTAGATCGGAA
>JAJYIC010000206.1:0-868 GCA_021790295.1 Pseudomonadota bacterium
GGATCTCGATCGTCTCGAGCTTATAGATGTCGCCGAATTCCTCGGCTTCGGTCATCGCCGTCCCGGTCATGCCGGCGAGTTTCGGGTAAAGGCGGAAATAGTTCTGAAAGGTGATCGAGGCGAGGGTCTGGTTCTCGTTCTGCACCTCGACCCGTTCTTTGGCTTCGAGAGCCTGATGCAGGCCTTCGGAATAGCGCCGTCCTTCGAGCATGCGCCCGGTGAACTCGTCGACGATGACGATCTTGCCGTCCTTGACGATGTAATCGGTGTCGCGGGCGAAAAGCTTGTGCGCGCGCAATGCCTGGTTGGCGTGATGGACGAGGGTCACGTTCTGGATGTCGTAAAGCGCGCCCGTATTGAGAAGGCCCTTGTCGCGCAGCAGCGTCTCGATCCTTTCCACCCCCGATTCGGTGAAAGCGACGGTGCGCTGCTTTTCGTCCTTTTCGAAATTCTCCTCGGCAAGGCCCGGGATCAGTTTGTCGACTGCGATGTAAAGCTCGGAATTGTCTTCGGTCGGCCCCGAAATGATGAGAGGGGTGCGCGCCTCGTCGATGAGGATCGAATCGACCTCGTCGACGATGGCGAAATTGAACGGCCTTTGGACCATGTCCTCGAGCCGGAACTTCATGTTGTCGCGCAGGTAATCGAAGCCGAACTCGTTGTTGGTGCCATAGGTGACGTCGGCCCCATAGGCGGCCTGGCGTTCGCCATCGTCGAGGTCGTGGACGATGCAGCCGACCTCGAGCCCCAGGAAGCGGTACACGATGACCATGAAGACGAGCACCAGGAGGAGGCCCACGGCGCCCGCGATAAGGGCCGCGCGCAGTGAGTCTTTCCCGAGTATCGCCGAGACCTGCTGGTTCTCGAC
>JAJYIC010000206.1:878-5205 GCA_021790295.1 Pseudomonadota bacterium
AGCCGACCTCGAGCCCGAGAAAGCGGTAGATCTGGCCCATCCATTCGGCGTCGCGGCGGGCGAGGTAATCGTTGACGGTGACGACATGCACCCCTTTTTGCGACAGCGCATTGAGATAAACCGGCAAGGTGGCGACGAGGGTCTTGCCTTCGCCGGTTTTCATCTCGGCGATCATGCCCCGGTGCAAAACGATCCCGCCCATCAGCTGAACATCGAAATGGCGCTGGCCGAGCGTGCGTTTGGCGGCCTCGCGCACGGTCGCAAAAGCCTCGACGAGAAGTTCGTCGAGTTCGCTCCCCTCTTCGAGTTGGGTGCGGAAGCGGGCGGTCTGCGCGCGCAATTCCTCATCCGAAAGCGCCGCGAAGCGAGGCTCGGCGTCGTTGATGAGGTCGACGAGAGGATGCAGGCTTTTGACGTAGCGGTCGTTGGCGGAACCGAAAAGCCGCCGGGCTAAGGCGCCGAACATAAGACCCTCGAAAAAGCGAAACGCTGAGCGGCTGCAAATCGCACGGCGAGCGGGGCAGAGATAGGCGCGAAGCCTTTCCCTGTCAATTCGGCTTTAGGCCCGCGCGCTCGCGCGCTTGTCGCGGCCCTTGTGCCGGCCCTTGTCCCTGAGGCGCCTTTATGCGACACCCCATCCCCTTGCGCCGCCTTTGGCCCGCAGTTCGAAGAGAAACGGAGAGGAGATGCCCGCAATTTCTCCCTTGGCCCCGGAACGCTTTCCTCTTTTGGCGCCGATCGCCGGCGTCAGGCTTGGCGCCGCCGCCGCCGCGATCCGGTATCCCGGGCGCGACGATTTGATGCTCGCCGAACTCGCCCCCGAAAGCACGATTGCCGGGGTTTTCACCCGCTCTCTGGCGCCGGGAGCGCCGGTCCTGTGGTGCCGCGACTGTCTCAAAGGCGGCAAGGTGCGGGGCATTCTCGTCAATTCCGGAAACGCCAATGTCTTTACCGGGCGCGCGGGTACGGAAGCCGTCGCGGCAAGCGCGGCAAAGGCGGCCCGCCTTCTCGGTTGCCGGGACAGAGAGATGTTTCTCTCCTCGACTGGCGTCATCGGCGAGAAGCTGCCGGTGCAAAAGCTCCTCGACGCGCTGCCGCGGGCCTTTGCGGCGCTTTCGCCCGAAGGCTGGGAGCGGGCGGCGCGGGCGATCCTTACCACCGACACCTTTCCGAAAGGAGCGAGCGCCAGCACAGAAATCGGCGGCGTTCCGGTGCGGCTCAACGGCTTTGCCAAAGGGTCGGGCATGATCGCCCCCGACATGGGGACGATGCTCGCCTATCTTTTTACCGACGCCCGATTGCCGCATGAGGTTTTGCAGCCTTTGCTTGCCGCCTCTACCGAGCGCTCTTTCAATGCGATCACGGTCGACGGCGACACCTCGACAAGCGACACGGTTCTCCTTTGCGCGACGGGGAAAGCGCGCCATCCGAGGGTTCTCAGCGCGGGCGACCCTTCTCTCAAGGCTTTTCGCCAAGCGCTCGAAGGGGTGATGATCGATCTTGCCCAACAGGTCGTCCGCGACGGCGAAGGCGCGCAGAAATTCGTTACGATCGAGGTTTCGGGCGCCCAAAGCGCGCGCGCCGCGCGCCGCGTCGGTCTTTCGATCGGCAATTCCCCTCTCGTCAAGACCGCTCTCGCCGCCGCAGACCCCAATTGGGGCCGCATCGTCATGGCGATCGGCAAGGCCGGAGAGAAGGTCGACCGCGACCGCCTCAAGGTGGCGATCGGCGGCATCCCGATCGCCGCCGAAGGGGGGCTTGTTCCGGGTTACGACGAAGCCCCGGTCGCCCGCGCCATGCAAGGGCGCGCCTTTACCCTCGCGGTCGATCTCGGCGTCGGCCGCGGCAAGGCGACGGTTTGGACCTGCGATCTGACCCATGGCTATATCGACATCAACGCCAGCTATCGAAGCTGATCCCTCGCGCCCTCTCGTCCTCGTCGCCGCCGTCGCGCTGATCGATGTCGACGGGCGGGTGCTTTTGGCGGAGCGCCCGCCGGGGAAGGCGATGGCGGGCTTGTGGGAATTTCCGGGCGGCAAGGTTCATCCGGGCGAGACGCCCGAGGCGGCTCTCATCCGCGAACTCGGCGAAGAACTCGGGATCGACGTCAAGGCGAGCTGCCTTGCGCCTTTCACTTTCGCTTCCCACGCCTATCCCGAGTTTCACCTGTTGATGCCTCTTTATGTCTGTCGCAGATGGTCGGGGATCGTCAAAGCGCGCGAAGGCCAAAGGCTTTTGTGGGTGCGCCCGGAAGCGCTCGCCGGCTATCCCATGCCGCCCGCTGACAAGCCTCTCATCCCTTTGCTTTGCGACCTGCTCTGAACGCGCCTTCACCGCCGCCGCGGTAAGGGCTCTCCGGCGGGAATCTCTTTGGTGCCGAGAGCCTCGGAGAGTCGGTAACGGGCGCTGCCGGGGCGCAAGGGTTTGGGTTGCGAGGGATGGGGCGCCCAGCCGGCGAGAAAAAGGATCTCGAAGCTCGCGCGGATGCGCCCCGAAGGCTCCAAGAAGCGCTCGCGATAAAGAGCCTCGGCGCGCGCCAAGACGGCCCGTTTGAGAGGGGTTTTGCGGCGCGCGAGAAGGGCGTTCGTTTCCCCCATCCCGCGCAGATCGCGCAAAAGAGAAAGGAGATCGCGATAGCTGACGGTGATCCTTTCGCTGTCGGCGACCGGCATGGCAAAACCGGCGCGAAGCAAAAGCCCTGCGGCGTCGGCGAGTTCGGCAAAGGGCGACAAGTGCGGGCTTGCGCCCCCTTCCGCCAAAACCTCGGCTTCGAGGAGGACCTCCCTCAGTTCGAAAAGCGTCCTGCCGCCGAGGAGCGAACAAAGCAGAAGCCCGTCGGGGGCGAGAGCCCGGCGCAACTGGATGAGCGCTCCCGGAAGATCATCGGCCCAGTGCAGGAGGAGGTTGCTCAAAACGAGATCGAAGCTTCCTTCCGCAAAAGGCAGAAACTCGGGGTCGGCGGCGACGCGAAGGCCGCCCGCGACAGCGAGAAAGGCTTGCGAAGGCTCGGCGGTGACGACAAAAGGGGCGCGCTCTTCGAGTGCGCGCGCGAGCGCCCCCGATCGGGCTCCGAGATCGAGAGCGCGCGGGAAAGCCCGGCCCACATCCAAAAGGCGGTCGAGGAGGCGGGAAGCGATTTCGGCATGGAGGAAATCGACCGTTCCCTGGCGCGCCGCGCGGTCGCGATGAAGAATCCAGGCGCGGCGGTCGAAGAGCCCGGCCTTTTGAAAACGAGGCGCGTCCATCAGAGCAGATCCCGCAGAAGCTTGACGAAACGGGCCATCTCTTGATGATGGGTCGGGATGATTGAGCGGGCAAGCCTTGCCGCAGGGATGGGGTCCGCGCTCGGGCGCGGATGGCGCTTACTCGCCGATGCGGTTTTGCCTCCGCGCTGTCTTCTTTGCGGTGAGAGCGTCGCCGAGCCCGCCGCCCTTTGCGCCCGTTGCTGGAGCGGGATCGATCTTTTCGCCCCGCCCTGGTGCGCGCTTTGCGGCCTTCCCTTTCCCTATCCGATCGCGGGAAAGGCGGTTTGCGGGGAATGCGCCGCCACTCCTCCGGCTTTCGACCGGGCGCGCGCGGTCTTCGCTTACAATGAAAAAAGCCGCCCTTTGATCCTTGCTTTCAAACACGCAGACGCGACCCATCTCGCGGGCGCCCTCGGCCGTTGGATGGGGCGCGCCGGGGAAGAGGTTCTGGAGAAGGCCGATCTTTTGCTTCCGGTGCCGCTTCACTGGACGCGGCTTTTCGCGCGCCGTTACAATCAGTCGGCTTTGCTCGCTTATGCGATCCGCGCATCGGGCGGACCTCCGGTCGCGCCCGACTGGCTTTTGCGCCGTCGCCGCACGCGCTCGCAAGGACGCTTCGGGCGCAGCGCGCGCGCGGCGAACGTCCGCGGCGCCTTTTATTTGCGCCCGGGGAAAAGCGTCAAAGGGATGCGCGTCGTCCTTGTCGACGACGTGATGACGACGGGGGCGACGCTCGAAGAATGCGCCCGGGTCTTGCGCCGGGCGGGCGCCGAATTTGTCGGCGCTTTGACCTTGGCGCGAGCCTTGGCGAGGGGCACATGATGGCGGCGTTCTTGCTAAGCGAACAAAGCGAACAAAGCGAACAAAGCGAACAAAGCGACCAAAGTGAACAAAGCGACCAAACCGGGCAAAGCGACCGCAGGAAAGGGCCGAAAGGAATGGCCAAAGTCGAAATCTATACGACCCTCTTCTGCCCTTAGTGTCCGACTCAGAATCGCATAGGTTGTATTAGGCACGAGCCAGTCGCCTGATGAGGAGCTGCAGCGAGGCAAGATAGACCCAGGCTTTGGCGCTGGCGATGG
>JAJYIC010000207.1 GCA_021790295.1 Pseudomonadota bacterium
TTGCCGCTGACCCGCACCGCGCTTTCGGCGGATCGGGGCGCGCCCTTTTGCGGCAACGGCGCGGCTCTCGCGCTCACGCCGATCCCCTCCGCTCGCAACCCTTCAGGCACGCCGGCTCTTTCTCCTGTATCCGCCTGCGACAACGCAAGGCCGGGGGTTTCATTCCCCCCGCTTTCGGAAAGGGCGTCACCGGGCTCGGGCATGCCAGGCGAGCGCCGTCTCGATGATGCTGTCGAGGGTCGAGACTTTGGGGCTCCAGCCGAGAACCCGGGCGGCGCGGCGTGAATCGGCGAC
Source organism: Pseudomonadota bacterium (assembly GCA_021790295.1). Classification (GTDB taxonomy): domain Bacteria; phylum Pseudomonadota; class Alphaproteobacteria; order ATCC43930; family CGMCC-115725; genus AP-15. Next base: position 295 of record JAJYIC010000207.1, read on the forward strand.
CAGAGCCGGAGGGTCTCCCGGCCGCCGCGGCGCCTCGCGCGCCGGCACCGTTCGCTTGCTCGCCTTTTCGGCGGCGGCAATCACCTCGCGCACCGAATGGCCGCGTCCGGTGCCGAGATTGAGCGCCGTACTCTCCCCTCCTCCTTCGAGATAAGAAAGCGCGCGCACATGCGCCTCGGCCAGATCCTGGACATGGATATAGTCGCGGATCGCCGTCCCGTCGGGGGTCGGATAGTCGGTGCCGTAAATGTCGAGGCTTTCGCGCCGCCCGAGCGCCGCTTCGAGGACGAGAGGAATGAGATGGGTTTCGGGGTCGTGGCTTTCGCCGATCTCGCCTTCGGGGTCGGCTCCGGCCGCGTTGAAATAGCGCAAAGCCGCAAAAGAAAGGCGATAGGCCCCGCCGTACCAGAAAAGCGCCTTTTCGATCGCAAGTTTGGTCTCGCCGTAAGGGCTGACCGGGTGTTGCGGGGCGCTTTCGCCGATGGGTGCCTTTTCGGGGATGCCGTAAATGGCGCAGGTCGAAGAGAAAACGAGACGGGAGACAGAAGCCTGCCGCATCGCTGCGAAAAGGGAAAGGCTGCCTTCGAGGTTGTTGCGGTAATAAAGCGCGGGATCCTCTACCGACTCCTCGACATAGGCATAAGCGGCAAAATGCATGACCGCCTCGGCCCCATATTCGCGCAGCGCCTTCGAAAGGCGCTCTTTTTGCGCGAGATCGCCTTCAACCAAAGGCCCCCAGCGCACCGCCTCGCGATGCCCGCGCGACAGGTTGTCGTAGGCGACCGGCCGATAGCCGGCTCGCTTCAAGGCCTTGCAGGCGTGGCTGCCGATATAGCCCGCCCCGCCCGTCACCAGAACCGTTCGTTCCATTCCTTCTCCACCTTCTCTGCCGCCGGCGGTCCGATCCGAACGCTTCATTCCCGGGCGTTCGGTGAATCGGACCGCCTGATTAACGCCTCGCCGGCGCGAACGCTTTGCCGCGCGATCGTACGCGCTGGCGTACGCGCTGGCCTACGCGCTGGCCTACGCGCTGAACGAAGTCCCCCGATCATTCTCCTGCCGCGAAGATTGACAAGAGGTCTTCGCCGCCGTTCTCGTTCTACGCGGAGGAATAACCGGGCGGCGCCCGCGTTTATCGTTCTCGGCATAGGAGTGTTCGCATGCGCATCGCGGTTTTGGGGGCGGGTTACGTCGGGCTCGTCTCGGCGGCCTGTTTTTCCGAGTTCGGGGTCGAGGTGAGGCTTCTCGACAGCGACCCTGATCGGGTCGAGCGTCTTTCGGCCGGCGAGATGCCGATTTACGAACCCGGTCTCGAAGCCCTGGTGGCGCGCAATGTGGCCGCGGGGCGGCTTTCCTTTACCGGCGATTTGGGTTCGGCCCTTGAGGGGATCGAGGCCGTCTTTATCGCCGTCGGCACGCCCTCGCGCCGCGGGGATGGTCATGCCGATCTCTCTTATGTCTTGGCGGCGGCCGAAGCGATCGGGCAGAACCTCGGCGATTACGCGGTGGTGGTGACGAAATCGACGGTCCCCGTCGGCACCGGGCGCAAGATGGCGGCGCTTCTCGAAAAGGCCTGTCCCAAAGGCGGCTTCGACATCGCCGCAAACCCGGAATTCCTGCGCGAAGGCTCGGCGATCGAGGATTTCATGCGCCCCGACCGGGTTGTGATCGGCACCGAGAGCGAAAGGGCGCGCAGCGTGCTGCGGGCGCTTTACCGCCCGCTTTACCTGATCGAGACGCCGATCCTTTTCACCGACATCGAGACGGCCGAACTCATCAAATACGCTGCCAACGCGTTTCTCGCGACCAAGATCACCTTTATCAACGAGATCGCCGACTTGTGCGAACAATTGGGGGCCGACGTTCAGGATGTGGCGCGCGGGATCGGCCTCGACGGCCGTATCGGCCGCAAATTTCTGCATGTCGGCCCGGGTTTTGGCGGTTCCTGTTTTCCCAAGGATTGCCGCGCGCTTTTGGCGAGCGCGAAGGCCGCCGGGGCGAAACTTGAAATCGTCGAAGCGACGATCGCCGTCAACGAGGAGCGCAAAAGGCGGATGGCCGAAAAGATCATCGCGGCCTGCGGCGGCAACCTCGAAGGCAAAAATCTCGCCGTGTTGGGTCTCACCTTCAAACCCAACACCGACGACATGCGCGAGGCGCCGAGCCTCGAAATCCTGCCGCGCCTCTCTGCAGCCGGGGCGCGGGTGCGCGCTTACGATCCCGAAGGCATGGAAGAGGCGCGCCGGCTTCTCCCCGATCTCTTTTACGCGGCCGATCCTTACGAGGCGATGGAAGGCGCCTTTGCCCTCGTCCTTTTGACCGAATGGAACGCGTTCCGCGCGCTCGACCTTGCCCGCGTCAAACGCCTTCTCGAAGTGCCTCTCGTCATCGATCTGCGCAACATCTACAAACCGGAAGAGATGCGCGAGGCCGGCCTTTCCTATGTCAGCCTCGGCCGCCCGGCTTTCCTCTCGCGCCAGGAGGTGCGGCAATGAGCGTTCTCGCCAAACGCGTCCTCGTCACCGGGGGCGCAGGGTTTCTCGGTTCGCATCTGTGCGAGCGGCTTCTCGCTCGCGGCAGCGACGTGCTCTCCGTCGACAATTATTTCACCGGGCGCAAGGACAACATCGCCCACCTTCTCTCTTCGCCCCATTTCGAGGCTTTGCGCCACGACATCACCCATCCGCTTTTCGTCGAGGTCGACGAGATCTACAACCTCGCCTGCCCGGCCTCCCCCATCCACTACCAGTTCGATCCGGTGCAGACGACAAAGACCAGCGTCATCGGCGCCATCAACATGCTGGGTCTCGCAAAGCGCCTCAAATGCCGGATCCTCCAGGCTTCGACTTCCGAGGTCTATGGCGACCCGACCTCTCACCCGCAACCGGAAAGCTATCGCGGCAACGTCAATCCGATCGGCCCGCGCGCCTGCTATGACGAAGGCAAACGCTGCGCCGAAACCCTGTTTTTCGATTACCATCGCCAGCACGGGCTGGGGATCCGCGTCGCCCGCATCTTCAACACCTATGGCCCGCGCATGCATCCCAACGACGGGCGCGTCGTCTCCAATTTCATCGTCCAGGCGCTTACGGGCAAGCCTTTGACCCTTTACGGCAAAGGCGCGCAGACCCGCGCCTTTTGCTATGTGGACGACCTGATCGAGGGTCTTCTCAAACTGATGGGCGCCGACGATCCTTTGACCGGCCCCATAAACCTCGGCAACCCGGTCGAGACCTCGGTCGCCGAACTGGCCGAGACGATCATCGCCTTGACCGGTTCGCGCTCTTCGATCCGGCAGGAGCCTTTGCCCGAGGACGACCCGACGCAGCGCTGCCCCGAGATCGGGGAGGCAAGCGCGCGGCTCGGCTGGAAACCCAAAACCCCTCTCAAAGAAGGCCTCGCCAAAACCATCGAATATTTCGAAAGGCTCCTTGCCGCAGAGCGCTGAGGAGCGGCGAAGCTTTTCAGAGGGCGGACGGTTTTTCCCCTGCGGGACGAATGATGGCGCGCGCAAAGCCGCAGTCTTCGCCTTCCGGCCCCGGCGCCGAGGGCGGCGGAAAAGAGCATTCGCCGGAGGCAAAACGAGGCCGCCCCAAAGGGCGAAAAATCCCCCCTGGCGCCGCACAGGCGATGCGGCGAAGATAGCTGCGGGGAGGTTGAGAGGCGCGCCTTTTCTCCCCCGCCGAAGCGACAGGAAGGAAGCCTCGATGAGCGCAGACCCGAACCGCGTCATCCTCACCGGTGAAAACCCGTTTATCCGTCTCTCCGAAACCGACGGCGGACCTCTCACGACGAACGCCAGTTTCTGGCGCATCGTCCTCGCTCCGGCCGGGCCGGGCCATGTCCTTTATCTCAAAAGCGAATTGACCGAAAACCGCTGGCGCATCTATAGCGACAACATCGCCCTGGCGCGCTGGCTCCAAGAGACCGTCCAGGGCATGCTCAACGCCGAAACCGCGGACCCTGCGATCCCCGTCGTCGAAGCCGAATTCGAGAAGACCGGCGACCCGCATTATTTCTGGACCGAACAGGTCATCGGGCGCGAAGAGGAGCTGACCCTTACCTGGTATCAGGTGGGCGAGCCGCTTCTGATCCACACTGCGCCCGGGGAAGACGGCCGGCGCTATGGTGTTTGCACCTTGCTTCTCCCGGCTCTCGGCGCCCGTCTCCTGCGCAACGGCGTCGAGGCGGCGGGCCGGCCTTGGCCGCGCGAGCGCGAAGGGCGGCCTTTCAGCACTTGCGCTCTCGCCTTTTCCGAAAGCTGGAGCGAGCCGCGCCAAGCTTAAAAACGGCGTTTGCCGCGAACGATAAAGCGTTCGCGCAAAGGCCGTTCCACCCCTTCCTTCTGGAGGCGCTCGTTCTCCGCCGCGAGGAGATCGCCCAAAGCCTCGATTTCGACCTCGAGGAGCCCCGCGAAGGCGAACAGCGCCGCCACCTCTTCCCCGCTGCAACCCTCGAAAAACGGGAGCTTTTCGCGTATCGCCCCGTATTCGGCGCTGGTGCGCGCATTCTCCCTGAGCGGCGGCGGAGGGGAGGAGGCTAAAGCCTTGCTTTCGATCACCGCAAGAGAGCCGCCCGGGCGCAAAACCCGCACCCATGCGCCGACCGCTTTCTCTGGGTGCGGCAATGTCCACAAGACGTGACGGCACAGCACAAGCTCGAAGCTTTCCGCAGGAAAGGGCGGCGCCTCGGCGTCGCCTTCCTCGAAGGCGACGGCGAGCCCGCCGCTGCGGGCCTTTTCCCTTGCTTTCGAGAGCATCTCCCGGGCGAGGTCGAGGCCGGTCACGCGGTGGCCTCGGGCCGCCAGTTCAAGCGAGAGAAACCCCGTGCCGCAGCCGACATCGAGAACCCGAAGCCCGCTTTTGCCGCCGCCGAGACGGTCGAAAATGCAGAT
>JAJYIC010000208.1 GCA_021790295.1 Pseudomonadota bacterium
CTTGTGCGCGACGAGGTCGACGAGGTCGGCCGCGCCCGCCACCAGCGCATGATCGTCGACAAGGAGCGCCTCTTGGCGGCGCTCAGGAAAAAGCGCGCAAAGCTCGCCTAGTGTCGTGGTCTCGAAGTTCGCCTGGAGGCCGATATCCGGTGATCTTGCGAATTTCAGAATCGGGACACTAGAAGGGCGCCTCGCGGTAATAGACGGTGAGCCAGAGCGTCGGCGACCCGGGAAGGGTCCATTCGACCCGATGGCGGCGTCGGGGAGCGATGTCGATAGCGTCGCCCGGGACGAGGGTGCGCGGCGTCTCTTCGTCTTCGAAGCGCAGCCGCGCGGCGCCTTTGAGAAGAACCACCCATTCCCCCTCTTCCTCTTCGTACCAGAAGCCCGGAGGGCTTTTGTGCCCGCAAGAGGTGATGCGCAGGATTCTGAGGCCCGGCCGCTCCAAAAGCTTTTCGACGACCTCGCCCTTTCGGGCGTCGGCAAGAGGGGTGAAAAGGTTCACCCCCGGCGCCTTCAGCGCCCCATCATCGCCCCCATCCCGGCAAGGCCAAAGAGAAGGCCGACGAGGAGCGCGACGACGATGCCGATGACGATCGAAAGAAGGATGACGAGGCCGAAATAGGAAAGCCTGCGCTCGGAGGGAACCGCCATCAGTTCGCCGATTCCCAGGTAATAGACGTAGATGCTGTAAAGGCCGCAAAGAAGCCGCAAAATCAAGCCGAACGCCGGGACAAGGGCAAACACGCCGCCGAGCCAGGAAGGGGTCAAGGCGAAGCCGGCAAGCTTGAACGCCTGCATCCTGTCGCCGACGCCGCCAAAACGGGGGGCCAGAAACTCGGAGGCGAAAGCGACGACGGCAACATCGATCAGGGAGGCGAAATAGCTCATCACCGCGATGCGGATGGCGATCCCGACCGAAAAGCCCGAGAAGAGAAAATGCAGGAGTTCTGCGATCAGCGGGATGGCGGCGAGAATCGCGATATAGCCGGTGTAAAGCGGGGCGATGGCGGTCGTTTCGGCCGCGATCACGCCCCACTCGCTAGAGGGCGACAAGGTGATGTTGCGCGCCCGCGAGACGAGGTCCATTTGCCGATCCTCCGTCATGGTTTCATAGCGCTTTGATAAGGATACGCTGACGCGAGAGCGCCGCCAAGCGGGGGGCGCGAGAGGGGCTCCCGTGCGCGGATCACCAGGGCCCCCGCGCGCTTTCGACTTATCTTTTGAAGCGGTTTTGCGCCCGTGCGATCCTGCGGCGGCCGGGGCGGGGTCGCAAAGAAGGGCCGCCCGGATCAGAATCGGAGGCAAGGGGTGAGCGCAAAAGCGGCGAGCGAGAGGGAAGAGGAGCTTCTCCTGCGGGCGCAACGGGTTCTTCCAGGGGGCAGCTTCGGCAATTTTCCGGCCGATATCGTGATCCGCGAAGGCCAGGGCGGCCGGGTGTGGGACGAGAACGGGAGGGAATACGTCGATTTCCTTCTCGGTTCGGGTCCGATGCTTTTGGGTCACGCCCATCCCGAGGTTTCAGGCGCCGCAGAGGCTCAGCTCAAGCGCGGCACGACCTTTTTTGCCGACAACCGCGCCGGCATCGAACTCGCCGAGGAGATCGTCGCGGCCGTGCCTTGCGCCGAAAAGCTGCGTTTCGTATCGAGCGGAAGCGAGGCCGATCTTTACGCGATGCGGGCGGCGCGGGCGTTCCGCAGGCGCGACAAGATCCTCAAATTCGAAGGCGGCTATCACGGCATGAGCGATTATTCGCTGATGAGCCTTGCGCCGAAGTCGCCGGGCAACTTTCCGCGGCCGATCCCCGACTCGGCGGGCATTCCGAAAAGCCTTGCGAATGAAGTCCTGGTGGCGCCGTTCAACGACATCGATGCGGCTTCGAGCATCATCCGCGAGCACAAAAGCGAACTCGCCGGGGTCATCGTCGAACCGTTGCAGCGCATCCTGCAGCCCGAGCCCGGTTTTCTCGAAGGCTTGCGCAAAGTGACCGCCGAAACGGGCGTCCCTCTCATTTTCGACGAGGTGGTGACGGGTTTCCGCCTCGCCTACGGCGGCGCCCAGGAATATTACGGCGTCGTTCCCGACCTTTGCACGCTCGGCAAGATCATCGGCGGCGGCTTCCCTCTCGCGGCGATTGCCGGAAATGCCGAGATCATGGCCCATTTCGACAAGGATGCGGTCGGCGAGGAAGGTTTCCTTATGCAGGTCGGTACCCTTTCGGGCAATCCGATGGCCGCCGTGGCGGGGCTCAAAACGCTCGAAATCCTGCGCCGCCCCGGCGCCTACGAGAGGCTTTTCGCGACCGGGCGGGAACTGATGGCGCAGCTTTCGGGGATTTTGAAGAAAAAGGGCGTCACCGCGCAGGTTTGCGGCGAAGCGCCGCTTTTCGACGCGGTATTCAGCCGAGAGCCGGTGCGCGATTATCGCGGAACCCTCGCCGGCGACCAGGGCCTTTTGCGCCGTTTCAATCGGCTTTTGCGCGAGCGCGGCATCCTCAAAGGCGAATCGAAATATTACGTCTCCCTCGCCCATGACGAAGAGGATCTACGGCAAACGCGCGAAGCCTGGGAAGGGGCTCTCGAAGCGCTTCTTGCCGGTTGAACGGGGACGCGGGTTTTTTCGCGGCGATCGAGCGCGATCGCAGAAACCCTCGCCGCCATGGTCGCGGTCATCGGTTTGCCCCGAAGAGGCGCGGCCCCCTTACAAATGTTTTGCGGCTTGATCTAAATCAATTCGCCGTTTGTGGGTCGGCGATAGCCGTTGGATTAGGAATAAACAAGAATCCAGTTTCAGTCGAAAGAAAGGGTAGAAGACGATGGCGGCGGACGCTTCAGCACTTCCAAGGCTCACCCTCGATGATCTTCGGGCGGCTGCCGAAAGGCTGACAAACTGGAACAAATGGGGCCCCGACGACGAGATCGGAACACTCAATTATACGAGCGCCGAAGACATCGTCGCCGCGGCGCGTCTCGTCAAGAAAGGCAAGGTCATCTCGCTCGCCCTTCCTTACGACAGCAATGGGCCGCAGGGCGCCAAGACCGGTTATGGAGCGATCGGGCGTTTCAACCCGATCCACGTCATGCTGCGCTCCGGCAGCGACGCCTATTCGGGGATTCTCGATCACCGCAAGATCCGCAGCGCCGACGACATCGTCATCATGCCCTTGCAATGCGGCACGCAGTGGGACGGCCTCGGCCACATCTTTTACGGTGACAAGATGTGGAACGGGCGCGACTGCCGCACCGTGTCGAGCTTCGGGGCGCAGGAATGCGGCATCGAAAACACCCGGGAAAAGATGGTCGGCCGCGGCGTCTTTCTCGACATCGCGCGGATGATAGGAAAGGATCCGCTTCCCGATGCCTTCGGCATTACGAGCCGGCATCTCGAAGAGGCCGAAAAGCATTTTGGCGTCACCGTCCGCCGCGGCGATTTTGTCGTCGTGCGCACCGGGCAGATGGAAGCGAAGCTTGCCGCCGACACCTGGGACGGCTACTCCGGGGGCGATGCGCCGGGGCTCGCTTTCGACACTCTCGATTGGCTCCATAAAAAGGAACTCGCCGGCATCGCCACCGACACCTGGGGGGTCGAAGTTCGCCCCAACCAGACGGCCGACGCTGCACAACCTTGGCACTGGATCGCGATCCCGATGATCGGCCTTTCGGTCGGCGAGATCTTTTACCTTGGCGAACTCGCCAAAGACTGCGCCGCAGACGGCTGTTACGAATTCATGTTCGTCGCGCCGGCTTTGCCCATAACGGGCGGGGTCGGGTCGCCTGTCAATCCTCTGGCGATCAAGTGACAAGAGGAGAGACCGGCGGCGACTAATCGAAATCGGCCAACCGAAAAGAAGGCAACGGGCAATCCAAGCAAATAACGGAAAATAACACGGAAAATAAGGTGGGGGAGAATGAAATGACGCCTTCGGAAAGCGGAACCGGACAAGGTCTTGGCGCGCCGGGCGCCGGAGCGGATTCGATGATGGCGTTTCTCGACCGCCAGACTCGTCTCAGAGGAAACCAGTATCGCATCATTATCGCTGCGATCCTCGGCGACATGATGGAATTTTTCGATTATTTCGTCATCGCCTTCGTCTTTACCGTTATCGTCGGACCTTGGAAGCTTACCTATGGGGAATCGGCGATCGTATTTTTGTCCTCGGGGGTCGGCGCCATTTTCGGCGCCTTCATCTGGGGCCACATTGCCGACCGCATCGGCAGGAGAAGCGTGTTCATCGCGACGGTGCTCAATTTCTCCATTGCGACCGGGATCCTCGCTCTGACGCCGCACCACAACTGGCCCTTTCTTGCGGTGTTCCGCTTTATCGCCGGTTTCGGAGTGGGCGGCCTTTATTCGGTCGATCTGCCTTTGGTGCAGGAATTCGTGCCGACCTCGAAACGCGGGCTGATCGGCGGTCTGGTCACCGTTTTCATCCCTCTCGGCATCATGCTGGGCTCGCTTCTGGCGGCGACGCTGACGCATTGGATCGGCTGGCGGGGCCTTTTCGCCGTCGGCATGATCCCGGCCCTTCTCACGCTTCTCATTCGCATCTGGGTTCCGGAATCGCCGCGTTGGCTCGCCCGTCAAGGCCGGGTCGAGGAAGCCCGGAAATCGCTCGCCTGGGCTCTCGAAATCGATGCCGAGACCATACCGCTGCAAGCACTCGCGGCGTCCGAACCGGAAAAGGCCCATTTCTCCGAGCTGTTTCAGTATCCGCGAAGCCTTCTCGTCTCCTGGCTCGGCAATCTCGGCGCTCAGACGAGCGTCTACGGTCTGACCTTGTGGGCGCCGACCCTTCTTGTCCTTTTGCTCAAGATCCCGCCGCCAAAGGCGTTCTGGCTGATGTTCTTTATCGCTTCCGGAGGGCTGTTGGGACGGATCGTCTTCTCCTGGCTTTCGGACGCCATCGGCAGGCGCGCCTCGGGCGGGCTTCTCGGCTTCGGCGGGGCTCTCGGCCTCACCCTCGCGGCGAACTTCCACAGCGTGATGATCGGGACGACCTCCGTCTTCTGGCTTTTGTTGATCTTTACCGATTTCTTCGCCGATGGCGGTTTTGCCATCGTCGGCCCTTATGCGGCCGAGGTTTGGCCGGCGCATCTGCGCACCACCGGTATGGGCTCCGCTTACGGTTTCGGCGGCATCGGCAAGATCATCGGCCCTCTCGGCCTTGCTCTCATCGCCGGCGTGTCG
>JAJYIC010000209.1 GCA_021790295.1 Pseudomonadota bacterium
TTCCGATCTCGAGGTCGCCTATGGCATAGACGCCGGGTTCTCCCGTGCGCTGCCACTCGTCGACGACGACATGGCCTTTCTCGACCGCAACGCCGGTGCCTTCGAGCCCCAGATTTTCGACATTGCCTTCGATGCCGATGGCGAGGATGACGCGCTCGACGCCGATGCGCGATCCTTTGTCTTGGGCTTTGATCTCGACGCTTACCTTGTCGTCCCTATTTTCGAATCCGGAAACTTCGGCCCCGACGAGGATCTTGATCCCTTCCTTTTCGAAGGCTTTGCGGGCAAGAGCGGAGATCTCTTCGTCTTCGAGAGGGAGGATCCGGTCAAGCACTTCGACGACCGTGACTTCCGCCCCCATCGAGCGGTAGAAGCTGGCAAATTCGATGCCGATCGCTCCTGAGCCGACGATCAGGAGCGATTTCGGGAAAAGGCTGGGAACCATCGCCTCTTTGTAGGTCCACACGCGCTCGGCGCCGGCTTCGAGACCCGGGAGCTTGCGCGCCCTCGCCCCGGTTGCGAGGATGATGTGCGGGGCGGAAAGGGTGGCGAGTTCTTTGCCGTCCTTGCTTACGGCGAGCCTTTCTTTGCTGGAAAGGCGCCCTTCGCCGTCGAAAACGCTCACCTTGTTCTTTTTGAGAAGATAGGCGACGCCGTTCGAAAGACGCTTGGCAACCGCGCGCGAGCGCGCAACGAGTTTTGCCAGATCGAAGCGGACCTCGCCGGCGGCAAGGCCGAATTCGCCGAGACGGTGGAGAAGGCCGTAGATCTCGGCGCTGCGCAAAAGCGCCTTTGTCGGGATGCAGCCCCAGTTGAGGCAGATGCCGCCCAAATGCTCGCGTTCGACGAGCGCCGTCTTGAGCCCCAGTTGCGCCGCGCGTATGGCGGCGACATAGCCGCCGGGCCCGCCGCCGACGACGGCGAGATCAAAGGCGCTTTCGGCCATCGTTCCGCCTCCCCTTTCCTCCTGCCCCGCGCCTTATTCTCATAAAAGCATGGTCAAAGGATCTTCGATAAGCCTTTTGAAAGCCGCGAGAAATCTTGCGGCGATGACCCCGTCGACGACGCGATGATCGCAGGAAAGCGTTGCCGTCATCACGCTCGCCACGGCGAGCGCCCCTTCCTTCACCACTGGACGCTTCTCCCCCGCACCGACGGCGAGGATCGCGCCCTGCGGCGGGTTGATGACCGCGGCGAACTCGCGCACTGCGAACATGCCGAGATTGGAGATCGAAAACGTCCCGCCCTGAAACTCTTCGAGCCGGAGTTTGCCTTCGCGGGCGCGCGTCGAAAGATCGCGCATCTCCCGCGCGATCGATAAGAGTCCTTTGGTGTCGGCCGCTTTGACGATCGGGGTGATCAGCCCTTCGTCGAGAGCGACGGCGACGGCGATATCAACCGACTGCCAAAGAAGGATCGCCTCCTCGCTCCAGGAGGCATTGGCTTCGGGCACCTCGCGCAAAGCAAGCGCCGCCGCGCGGATGACGAAATCGTTGACGGTAAGCCTGTACGCCTCCGATTTCGCATTGAGCGAGGCGCGGATCTTCAAAAGCTCGTCGATCTCGCAATCGACCGAAAGATAGAAATGAGGGATCGTCTGTTTCGATTCCAAAAGGCGCCGCGCGATGATGCGGCGCATCTGCGTCAAAGGCTTTTCCTTGTACGGAAGATTGCCGGCAAGGGCGGCGACTCGCGCTCTCGCCAAAGAGGACGCCGGAGGGGCCGCCTCCTTTTGCGGTTGCGCTTCGCCGCGGGCCGAAAGCGCCGCCTCGACATCGGCCTTGACGATGCGGCCTTCCGGGCCCGAGCCCGAAATCGCGGCGAGATCGAACCCCGCTTCCGCGGCCATGCGCCGGGCGAGAGGACTGGCGAAAAGCCGCGCACCCGCACGCCGGGTTTCCTTTTCCGGGAGCGCCGAAGAGGGCGCTTTTGCCGCCGTTTCGCGCGCTTGCGGCTCTTGCGGCTTCTCTCGGGGCGGCGCTTGCGGCTTCTCCGCGGGCCGCGCCTCGGCAAGGGCCGAAGCGTCCTCTCCCGCTTCGAGGAGAAGAGCGATCGGGTCGTTGACCTTGACCCCTTGGGTCCCTTCGGGAACGAGGATCTTGCCGAGGCGCCCCTCATCGACCGCCTCGAATTCCATCGTCGCCTTGTCGGTCTCGATCTCGGCCAAGACCTCGCCGGCGTGCACCTCCTCTCCCTCTTTTTTGAGCCAACGCGCGAGATTGCCCTCGGTCATCGTCGGCGAAAGCGCAGGCATCAGGATCGGGATCGGCATGTCCTCACCACGGCTCTAGCGGGTTCTTCGAGGGAGCCCCAAACGCATCGGAAACCTCTTACCGGGGGCTCATTATCCCGACGCTGAAATCGAGTTCAAGGCTCATGCGCCCGGGAGCCTCTTCCGGTTTTCCCTTTGCCGCCTGCTTTTGTCTAACCCGAGGCAAGGATCCTGTCGGCGATCTTCTCCGCCGTCATAAGGGTCGGAAAATTGGTGTTGGCGCAAGGCACCGCGGGAAAGAGAGAGGCATCGACCACGCGCAGGCCTGCGAGCCCGCGCACGCGCCCTTCGTTGTCGGTGACCGCCAAGGGATCGTTTTCGGCCCCCATGCGGCAGGTGCAGGAGGCGTGCCAGACCCCGATCGCCTCTTTGCGGATGAACTCTTCGAGCGCCTCGTCGTCGCTCATCAATTCCTCGAAACTGCGCCCTTCGACGATCACGCGGTCGATGACGAGGCCGCGCAGCCAGGAAGGACCGTCGAGGATCTTTGCGGTGAGATCGGTCAGGAACTTGTTCTTTTTGGTGACCACCCCGATCTTGCGCACGCGTTCGCTGTAAGAGGCGGGAAAGGGATTGCTTGCAACTTCGCTCATCGCGGGGCCGAGCTGAATCGCGCCCACGCGGTGGAAGGCGTCCATCAGCCTTTCGAGATCGCGGCGGTCGGAGAGAAGGTTGAACTCGACGATCGGCTCGGCGCGCGGGTCGCGCGAGGAGAGCTTTACCTGTCCCGTTTCGGAAAAGGTCTTGTAGACCGCCATCAGAAACGAGCCGATCTGCTCTCCGACCGCATGCCAAGCCGATTTGCAGACGCAGGCGACAAACATGTCGCCGCGCGGCGCCTCGCCGATGCCCGAAGAGTAGCGCAGCCCCAAAAGAATGTGGCGGCGGGTGAGGCCGTTGAGGCGCGCCTCGGGTTTCAGAAACGACGAGAGCGCGATCGAAGGATGATCCATAAGCCTCTGGCCGACCCCGGGAAGATGGGCGAGGACAGGGATGCCGAGATCCTTGAGATCGCCCGCGGGGCCGATCCCGGCGCGCAAGAGATGGGCGGGCGAATGGATCGCGCCCGAAGAGAGGATCACCTCGCGCGCGCGGAATTCCTTTTCCTGCCCCGCGACCAAAGCCTTGACCCCGACGCAGCGCGTTCCTTCGAAAAGGAGCTCCGTCACCCGGGTGCGCGGAGAGATCGTCAGGTTTTTGCGCAAGCGCGTCCCCGGGTCGAGATAACCGATCGCCGCCGAAACGCGGCGGTCGTAAAGGTTCGAGATGGCGATCGGGAAATAGCCTTCCTTGTATTCGGCATTCTGGTCGAGAAGATATTCGAAACCGGCTGCGGTGAAGGCTTTGGCGGCCGCTTTCGCGTGCCCGCTCCAGAGATCGGGGAAGATGCGGCGCACCGGAATGCGCCCTTCCTTGCCGTGGAACGGACCGTCGAAATCCATGTCGCGTTCGACCTTTTTGAAAAAAGGCAAAACCGCCTCCCAGCCCCAGCCTTTGGCTCCTCGCGTTTCCCATTCGGCGTAGTCGGTCGGCGCGCCGCGATTGAAAAGCTGGCCGTTGATCGAGGAGCCTCCGCCCAAAACGCGCGCCTGCTCGTATTTGCGCAAAGGCGGGCGGTCCGCTTCGGGGCGGTTGTGGGAGATGACCTCGGTGTGGACCTTGAGTTCGGTCCAATGAAAGCGCGGGTCGAAATAGACGGTTCCGGGGTAGCTGTCGAGGATCTCGGCAGGCACCCTGCCGACGGGGGTGTCCTCTCCGGCTTCGCACAGGAGGACCTGGTTGGCGCTTTTCGCGGAGAGCCGGTGGGCCATCACCGAACCGGCAGAGCCGCCGCCGATGATGATGGTATCGTAGGTCATCTCTTCCCCCTCCTCACAAGACCGCGGTCCGTGCGCGACTTTTCCTTTGCGTTGATGTAATGCAATCGCCGCGCGCCGGGTCAAGCCCTGTGCCCTCCCTGTGACGAAAAGGTGCCGATGAGCGCTCGCCCCCCGAACCCCTTCCGATATTTCGAGGACTATCAGCCGGGGATGATCGTCGACTGCGGCGAGGTTTCAGCAAGCGAAACCGAGATGATCGCCTTCGCCCGGCTTTACGATCCGCAACCGATGCACATCGACCCTGCGGCCGCCCGTTCGAGCCCTTTCGGCGGGCTGATTGCGAGCGGCTGGCAAACGGCGGCGCTGACAATGCGCCTCGTCGTCGCCAATTACCTCTCGGCGGAGGCGAACATCGCTTCGCCCGGTCTCGAAGAGTTGCGCTGGCTCTGCCCCGTGCGTCCGGGAGACCGCCTCACGGTGCGGGTCAGCGTTGTCGAAGCGCGCCGCTCGCGCTCGAAGCCCTTGACCGGCGTGGTGACGAGCCTTGTCGAGGTTTCGAACCAGAAGGGCGAACTGGTGATGAGCCTCAGACCCGTCAATCTGATGCGTTGCCGGCCGCGGACGCCGGTTCGAGGCGAAGAGTGAAGCTCGGCGTCCTGTCCGATATCCATAGCAACCATAAAGGGCTTTTGCGCGCTCTCGAGGTTCTGGGCGATGTCGATCGGCTCCTCTGCCTTGGCGACAGCATTTTTGAATACCGCTTTTCGAACGAGGTCGTGCGCATCTTGAAAGAGCGCGAGGTGATTTCGATCATCGGCAACCACGAAGAGAATTTTTATGCTCCAGGCGGGGTGCGCGCGCGAACGGCGGAAGGGAACGACCGCGCCCTTCTTTCCTGGCTTGCCGAGCGCCCTTTGCGCCGGGAATTATCGGTCGCCGGCAAAAGCCTGATCATGGTCCACTCGACGCCGTGGGAACCGCGCGGCGCTTATGTCTTTCCGCACAGTTCCCTTCTCGAACGCTTTGCCGAGAGCGGGGCGGATTTCGTTCTTTACGGCCACACCCACGCGCCTCTCGTGCGCCGCCTCGGG
>JAJYIC010000210.1 GCA_021790295.1 Pseudomonadota bacterium
ATCTTTCTCCTCGCTCATCGGGCGTATCTCGGGCAGAAAGGTGATCCTACAGCCGGCCGACATCAAGTCTCGCTTGATGCGCGTTTGCCGGCGGCTGCCCAAGTACCGCCGTCATTCGAGCGGGAAAGCGCGCCGGAACACCTGAGATTGGGACGGCAAGGGAATAGGATCGCCCGCCGTCGCCATCCACCCGGTTGGCGGGCTTCGATATTCCGGGCGGGCGCGCTTAGTGGTTCTGCTGGCGCTTTTCCACGAAAAGCAAAGCATCTCGATGCCGAGGGAGCCCTCGCACGAGCCGAACCCCCCGGTGGCTCGCTTTGAAATCCGAGCGGTATGGGAGGCCCGGACGCGGCTTGACCGCGCTCCCCTGACTCTCGGCTCTTGCGTCCTGCCGGGAAGATCATGACCTCGGCCGACTCATCTTCGATCTCACCGCGCCGGACTTGACCGATATTCGGCTCTGGCCGTGTCGCAATTCTAAAGGAAAGATCTGATGGACCTGAGGCCGATTCATACCGACGATGAGCACCGCGCCGCGCTCGCTGTGCGGACGGGGCTCGCAGGCGTCGACGTGCCGGTCGCCTCGGCCATCATGACGGCGGTCGACCCCGAGCGGTATACGGTGATCGACTTCCGCGCACTCCAATCGCTGGGCATCGAGACGGCAAACCGTTCGCTCAATTTCTACCTTGCCTATCTCCGGGCGTGCCGACGGATCGCGAACGATAACGGCGTTACCCTCCGTAATCTCGACCACGCTCTCTGGCAGTGGTCGAGTGAGCAATCGGCTCCATGAGTGCTCGCCACACGCCACCGGCAGAACTGTGTGGCGCCCGGACGATCACCGCGATTTTGGGACTGCAAGATAAAGGCGCCGCCGTCGATGATGGCCGCGCGCGGCGGTTTGCCTGGCAAATTGGAGCCATTCCCGGCTTGGGCCTGCCGGCGGCAGCCCCGGAAAGAGGAAGGATTTCAACACTCCCGGAGCCGGCGCTCTTGCCGAACGCCGCCGGCGGTTCGCCATGGCTCCCCAGCCGGCAAGCCTCCTCCTCCCGGCCTTCCGTGCCTGCCGATTGCCGCGAAATCGCGACCGGGGGATACCTTGGGGATAGCTAAGCCGGGCCGACTGGCGGCTTTTTCTGAACCAAGTGATTGAGAGGAATGGTGGGCGCGAGAGGGATCGAACCTCTGACCCCTACGATGTCAACGTAGTGCTCTCCCGCTGAGCTACGCGCCCCTCGAAGCGGCGGCGACCCGTGTAGCGGAAAGGACGGCAAGAGGCAAGCGCGGGGCGCGGCCGGGTCCGCTACTTGCCGTCGCCTCTCACCATTGCAAAGGCGTGCGGCAGATCGAATACCAGAGGCCGAGATTGGCCTTTTTCCAGTGCGGGTCGGCGCAATCCCTTTTGACGACCGCCGCGGAGGCCTCGTCGGGCGGAGGCCTCGCCGAATGCGAGCAGCCGGCGAGAAAGGCCGCCAGGAGGATCACTATGGCCAATCTCACAAAACGCCTCCTCTCGATTTTCTCCCAGAAGAAGAGCCGGCGGCCTGCGCGGGCGCGCCGAAGGAAGCCGCGGCGCCGGCGACCGAAGCGCAATCCTCCACTCCCGCTCGCCCCGTTGCAAGAGTGAGCGCAAGAGCCGCGCCGCCATGCCGCGCCCCTCCACAGCGGGGGCTTGTGCCGGGCCCAGGACCCCGGGATAAATTCGCCCGCGGGTCGAACGGCAAGGGGAGGCGCCCTCGCCGTCGACACCGGAAAGGATGGCGATGAAACACTACGAACCGCGGCGCCCATACCGCAGAGACACGCTCCTCACTCATTTGGGTCGCCGGCCCGAAGCGCAGATGGGCGCCGTCAACCCGCCCGTCTATCACGCCTCGACGATCCTTTCGGCGAACATGGCCGAATGGGAGGAAAAGCGCGACCCCAAAAAGCGCTTCGAGGTCGTCCGCTACGGGCTTTTGGGGACGCCCACGACCTTCGCGCTCGAAGAGGCTCTCGCGGCGCTCGAAGGCGGCTATCGGGCGATGCTTTTCTCCTCGGGCCTGGCCGCGATCACGGCGCCGCTGCAAGCCCTGCTCGGCGCCGGCGACCATCTGTTGATGGCCGACAGCTGCTATGGCCCGACGCGCATTTTTTGCGATCGCGTGCTGAAGCGCTCAGGGGTCGAGACGACCTACTACGATCCGCTCCTCAGCGAAGGCATCGCGCGCTTGCTGCGGCCCAACACCAAAGTCGTCTTTGCCGAATCGCCGGGGTCTTTGACCTTCGAGACGCAAGACATCCCGGCGATTGCGGCGGCGGCGCATGAGAAAGGGGCCCTCGTTCTCTTGGACAACACTTGGGCGACGCCGCTCTTTTTCCCTTCCTTCGCGCGCGGCGTCGATGTCTCGATTCATGCCGGCACCAAATATATCGGCGGCCATTCCGATCTTGTGCTCGGCGCCGTCATCACCACCGAGGAGGCCTATCTTCGCGTGCGCGGCACGGCCGCCGATATCGGCCATTGCGCCGGGCCCGACGACGCCTTTATGGCGCTGCGCGGCCTTCGCACGTTGAGCGTGCGGCTCGAGCGACACGAAAGAAATGGACTTCAAGTAGCCCGTTGGCTTCAGGCTAGACCCGAAGTCGCGCGCGTTCTCTACCCCCCGCTTCCCGAAGATCCCGGCCACGCGCTCTGGAAACGCGATTTTCTGGGCGCGACGAGCCTTTTCGGCGTGGTCTTGAAAACGGCCTCGAAAGAAGCGGTTCACGCGATGATCGACGCGCTCGATCTGTTCGGCATCGGCGCCAGCTGGGGCGGGTTCGAAAGCCTCATCCAGCCCGTGCACGCCGAGCGCCTCAGGACGGCGACGCGCTGGGCGCCGGAAGGCCCTTGCATTCGCCTCCATATCGGCCTCGAAGACCCGCAAGACCTGATCGAAGACCTGGAGCGCGGGTTCGACGCCCTGCGCGCGGCGATGGCGGCCTGAGAGGATCGCGACTGCCATAAGTCGGCCCCGTGCTCGCAGTGAGATTGCTTCCCCCCGGAACGCCCGCGAGGGCGGTCGTCCGGGGGTCGCAATGACCAAAAATGGCGATGTCATTGCGAAGAGCGGAGCGATGAAGCAATCTCGCTGCTTCTATCTGAGACGGCTTTCGAGAAATCTCGTCATGCGCTCCCAGGCAAGATTGGCGCTCGCCACATCGTAGGCGGCGCTCCGCTCGTTCATAAAGGCGTGAGCGGCCTCGTAGCGGTAGATCTCGTGTTGGACGCCCGCCGCGTCGAGCGTCTTTTGAAGCGCGTCGACGGCAGCGGGCGTGCACCAATCGTCGCGGTTGGCGAAGTGGCCTTGGAAGGGAACGCCGATCCGCGCCGGATCGGCCAAATCCTTGGGCGGGATCCCGTAAAAATCGACGGCGGCTGAAATGTGCGGGATGTGCACGGCGGCGGCGATGGTCAAAGCGCCGCCCATGCAAAAGCCGATCACCCCGATTTTGCCGCTTTCGCGTTTGAGGGCGAGGGCCGCGCCGAAGAGATCCTGATGGGTGGCGCCGGCGAAATCGAGGCCCGACATCAGGTGGTTCGCCTCGTCCGGCTCGCCCGTCACACGGCCCTTGTAAAGGTCGGGGGCGAGAGCGTTGAGACCCATGCGTTGAAAGCGATCGACGACGCCGCAGATCTGATCGTTGAGACCCCACCATTCCTGGATCACCACCACCCCCGGCCGGCCTCTTTCTGCGAGCGCCATATAGCCTTGGGTCTTGCCGCCGTCGGGGCGGAGAAACTCGATCATCGTTCCCATCCTTTCATCTCCCAAACCTGCCTTGTGACATCCCCTCTCATACGCCCCTCGCCCGCCCGCGGCGTCGCCGCGGTGAGGGGCGTCACCGCGGCGAAAGAACCGCATCGGCGATCTTTTCGGCCGTCATCAGGGTCGGGAAATTGGTGTTGGCGCAAGGAACGCAGGGGAAAAGCGAGGCATCGACGACTCTGAGACCCGAGACGGCGCGCACGCGGCCCGCGGCGTCGGTGACCGCCATCGGGTCGTCTTCGGCGCCCATGCGGCAGGTGCAGGAGGCGTGCCACACGCCGATCGCTTGCTTCCTTATGAAATCTTCGAGCGCCTCGTCGTCGCGCATCAACTCCTCGAAGCGATGCCCCTCGATGATCACGCGGTCGATGACGAGGTGGCGGAGCACGAAGGGCCGTCGAGAAGCTTCGCGACGAGATCGGTTGCAACCTTGTTCTTCCGGTTGACGATCCCGATCCTGCGCACGCGTTCGCTATAGGCCGCTGGAAAGGGGTTGCTGCTCACTTCGGAAAGCGCCGGACCCAGTTGCATCGCCCCGACGCGGCGGAAGGCGTCCATCAAACGGTCGAGATCGCGACGGTCGGAAAGAAGGTTGAACTCGACGATCGGCTCGACGCTCACCTCGCGCGCGTCGAGCTTTACCTGCCCCGTCTGCGAGAAGGTCTTGTAGACCGCCGTCAGAAGCGAGCCGATCTGATCGCCGACCGCATGCCAAGCCGATTTGCCGACGCAGGCGACCATCATGTCGCCCGCGGGCGCTTCGCCGATCTCCGAGGAATAGCGCAGCGCCAAAAGAATGTGCCGGCGAGTGAGTCCGTTGATCCTCGCTTCCGGTTTCAAGAACGAGGAAAGCGCGACCGAAGGATGATCCATCAGCCTCTGCCCGACGCCCGGAAGGTGGGCGAGAACCGGGATCCCGAGATCCTTGAGATCGCCCGCGGGCCCGATACCCGCCCGCAACAAGTGGGCCGGCGAGTGGATCGCTCCCGACGAGAGGATGACTTCGCCGCCGCGGAATTCGGTGAGGGTGCCGCCGACCCGCGCTTTGACGCCGACCGCGCGCGTCCCTTCAAAGAGAATCGCCGTCACCGCTGTGCGCGGCGAGATCGTCAGGTTTTCTCTGCGACGCGTTCCCGGGTCGAGATACCCGATCGCGGCCGAGACGCGGCGGTCGTAGAGGTTCGAGATCGCGATCGGGAAATAGCCGTCGCTCCATTCGGCGTTCTGGTCGAGGATGAATGGGAACCCTGCCGCCTCGAAGGCCTTGGCCGCCGCTTTCGCATAGCCGCTCCACAGGTCCGGAAAGAGGCGCCGCACCGGGATGCGCCCTTCCTTGCCGTGATAGGGGCCGTCGAAATCCATGTCGCGCTCGACCTTTTTGAAGTAGGG
>JAJYIC010000211.1 GCA_021790295.1 Pseudomonadota bacterium
CAAGCGCATCGTCGCGCTGATTGCGGTTCGTTAAAACACGGCTTTCTTTGAACGCCACTTCAGCCTTCAAGACGCGCCACATCCATGCGGAAGAATACACTCCATACAAAACCGCGCCGAACATCGTAGAGCTGACCAAGAAGGGGCTCGGGCGCAAGTGAGTCTTGCTGCGCCGGGGCCGAATGAGGAGACGCATTGGTTCAGAACGCCTTGAAGGCGATGACCGTAAAGGTGTCCTTGACCCCCGGCAAAGTCTGCAGCCTTTCGGTGACAAAGCGGCCGATATCGGCGTTCTCGGCAAGATAACACTTCATCAAAAGGTCGTACTGGCCCGAAGTCGAATAGACTTCGGACACCTCATCGACATTCATCACCAACTCGTCGGCGACCTCGTAAGCTTGGCCGAGTTCGCATTTCACCATGACAAAAATGGTTTTCATCGCCGACGCTCCTTGTTGCCCGAAGCGGCAACGCCCGTGGACGCCTCAATGGGGGCTTTTCGGCTGCCGCGCGAGAAAAGCGGGAAGATGATCGCCGAAACCGACGATCGCAGCGTTTGCGCTTTCGCGCTCTCTTTGGCCGAAGCTTTCCCCGTTCGTTTCTCCTCTCTCGCCGCGCTTCGGTTCCGACCGGCCTTCCTTCGCGCTCCCGACGCTTTTCTCCCTTTGCGTGCGATCGCTCGCGGGCGCGGCGCGCACGGAACTCGGTTTTCTTCCCGTCTTGCTTCGGCTCGAGGAATAGAGGGCGCGGGGGCGATCGGCTTCGAGGACGAGTTCCGCCTCGGCAACCCCTTCGACCCGTTCCCTCGGGATATCCTTGCCGATCAGCTTGACGATGGCGGCGACGGCCTTGCCCTCTTCTGGAACCGCCAGCATAAAGGAACGGCCTTCCCGCCCGGCGCGCCCGGTGCGGCCGATGCGGTGGACATAATCCTCGGCGTGATAAGGCACATCGAAACAGAAGACGTGGCTCAGACCCGCGATATCGAGCCCGCGCGCGGCAACATCGCTCGCCGCGAGAAGCCGCACCGAGCCTTCCTTGAAGCGTTCGAGAGTTTCTGTGCGCCGCGCCTGCGGCATGTCGCCGTGCAAGGCTGCGGCATCGAAGCCGTGCCTTTTGAGAGAACGGCAAAGGAGATCGACATCGCGCTTTCGGTTGCAGAAGATGAGAGCGTTTTTAACCTCTTCGCCACCGATCAGGCGGAAAAGCGCCTCGCGTTTGTCGGCCTCTTCGATGACGATCAGAGACTGCTTGACCATCGCCGCCGGAGAGGCCGGGGGCGACACCGCGATCTCTTTCGGATCGGTCAAAAAAGCTTCCCCGAGCCTTCTGATTTCGGGCGGCATCGTCGCCGAAAAGAAAAGCGTCTGCCGCTCTTTCGGCAAAAGGCCGACGATCCGCTCGACATCGGGGATGAAGCCCATATCGAGCATGCGGTCCGCCTCGTCGATGACGAGAATCCGGACGTCCGAAAGGAGGATCTTGCCGCGCCCGTAAAGATCGAGAAGACGCCCCGGTGTGGCGATCAGGACATCGACGCCGCGGTTGAGCTTTTTTTCCTGGTCGGTAAAGCTTTCGCCGCCGATCAAAAGCGCCATCGTCAGGCGATGGTACTTGCCGTAGATTTCAAAGGCGGCGGCGACCTGGCTTGCCAGTTCGCGCGTCGGTTCGAGGATCAATGAGCGCGGCATGCGCGCCCGCCCTCGCCCCGCCGCCAGAATGTCGATCATCGGCAAGACAAAGCTTGCCGTCTTGCCGGTGCCGGTCTGTGCGCAACCGAGCACATCCCGCCCAAGCTGCACATGCGGGATCGCCTGTTTCTGGATCGGGGTCGGGGTTGTGTAGCCGGCGTCGGAAACTGCCTGAAGGATCTCAGGCGACAAACCCAGTTCGGAAAATGCCATCGAAACGTTAAAACCTTACCTCTGACCCCCGGCTTCCACACCGCTCATCGTTAGGTGGGGCGCCCGCAGGGAATGTCAAACCGCCGCCCGCGGAAAAGCCCTGCGCTTTGCGCGTGGGCCTCCCGCGTGCGCGCCTTGTCGGCCGGGCGGGGATCGCCGCAAAAGCGCGGGCCCACTCTAGAGGCGAGGCTTCGATCAACGGCGGCGGAATTGCGGCCGTGACGGCGCCGGAGGGGGGGTGCGCTCGTCCTTGTGGCGGAAATTGATGCGCCCTTTCGACAGATCGTAAGGGGTCATCTCGACCGTCACGCGGTCGCCGGCAAGGATGCGAATGCGGTTCTTTTTCATCCGGCCGGAGGAGTAGGCGAGGGTCTCATGTCCGTTGTCGAGCCGGACGCGAAAGCGGGCATCGGGCAGAAGTTCGAGCACGGTCCCTTCGAATTCGATCAGGTCTTCTTTCGCCAACGAGTTCTCCTCGACAAGAGTGCCGCGCGCCCGCCTTCCCTGTGCCGGATAACGTACCCCTCGTCAACCGCATTCCGGCCTTTCGCCCCGCCGTTTGCGATGAAAAGAGCAAACGCCGGGCGCGCGCGGCGCGCAGACGCCGCACACCACGGGAAACTCGGCCCGCAGACAAAGAGATCCGAAGCCCATCGGAAACGGTCGCCTTTTTGAATTGGGCGAAGAGACGCTCTCGCGCAAGGCGTCGACCGGGAAAGATCAGAGGTCGAGATCACGGGCAAAGCGCGCATTCTTCTGGATGTAATCGAACCGCAACTCGGCGCGGCGGCCCATCAGGGTTTCGACGAGGGCGGAGGCGCGCGTCCAGGCGTCCGCCGGCGTTTCCCCCTCTTCCCGCGGCGGGAGCGCGACGCGCAGCAATGTGCGCAGGGCCGGATCCATGGTCGTCGCCCGCAACGAGCGCGCAGGCATTTCGCCCAATCCCTTGAAGCGCGTCACCTCGATCGCGCCGCGGCCATTGAAGGCGTCGCGTAAAAGCGCATCGCGGTGGGCCTCGTCGCGGGCGTAATGGACGAGGTCGCCCTGGCCGAGCCGGTAAAGAGGCGGCAAAGCGAGGTAAAGATGCCCCCTTTCGACGAGACCCGGCATTTCGCGAAAGAAAAAGGTCATGAGGAGCGCGGCGATGTGGGCGCCGTCGACATCGGCGTCGGTCATGATGATCACGCGCTCGTAGCGCAAGGCCTCTTCGCGATAGGCTTTTCCGCAACCCGCGCCGAGGGCCAGGACGATATCGGCAAGCTCCTGATTGGATTGCATCTTGTCGAGGCTTGCGCTCGCCACATTGAGGATCTTGCCGCGCAACGGCAGGATCGCCTGGGTATCGCGGTCGCGCGCCTGTTTTGCCGAGCCTCCGGCGCTGTCTCCTTCGACGAGAAAAATCTCGGTGCCGAGGGCGCTCTCGCGGGCGCAATCGGCCAGCTTCCCCGGAAGGCGCAGTTTGCGGGTCGCCGTCTTGCGCGCCAGTTCCTTTTGCTGGCGCCGTCTTTGGCGCTCTTCGGCCCGCTCCGCGATGCGGTCGAGAAGAAGCCGCGCGCTTGCGGGGTCGGCCGCAAGCCAATGATCGAAATGATCTTTGAGGGCGCCCTCGACGAGGCGGGCCGCATCCGGCGAGGAAAGGCGCTCCTTGGTCTGCCCCTGGAAGAGCGGTTCGCGGATGAAAAGCGATAAGAGGACCGCCGCTCCGCCAAGGACATCCTCGGCCGCGGCGAGAGCGATGCGGCGGTTGCCGAGGAGTTCGCCATAGCCTTTGAGCGCGCGCAACAAGGCGGCCTTCAACCCCGCTTCGTGGGTCCCCCCTTCGGGCGTCGGAATGGTGTTGCAATAAGAGTGGAAAAACCCGTCCTCTTCGACGACAGGCCAGGCGATCGCCCAGGCGACGCTGCCGCCTTCGGCAAAGAGGACCTCGCCGACAAAAGGCCGCTCCGGCAGCACCGGCCGCCCTTCGAGGCTCGCCGCCAGGTAATCCGCAAGCCCGCCCGGGAAATGGAGCGTCTCTTCGGCCGGCACCCCCGCCGCGCGCGCGAGAGAGGGCTCGCAACGCCAGCGAATTTCGAGACCGCGGTAAAGATAGGCCTTCGAACGCGCCATGGGGTAGAGAACCCCCGGGCGAAAGGCCGCTTCGCCAAAGAGCTTCGGATCGGGATGAAAAGAAAGGCTCGTCCCCCGCCGGTTGTTGACCGGCCCGCGGTCGACAAGCGGCGTTTGCGGCGCGCCGCGGCGATAGCTTTGGGCGTAAAGACGGCGGTCGCGCGCGACCTCGACTTCGAGCCAATCGGAAAGCGCGTTGACGACCGAAATTCCGACCCCGTGCAACCCGCCGGAATGGCGATAAACCTCGGCCCCGAACTTGCCGCCCGAATGCAAGGTCGTGAGCACGACCTCGAGCGCTGATTTCCCCGGAAACCGGGGATGCGCATCGACCGGGATGCCGCGGCCGTTGTCGCGCACGCTCAAACGATTGCCGGCCAGAAGCTCGATCTCGATGCGGGTCGCAAAACCGGCCGTCGCCTCATCCATCGCATTGTCGAGAACCTCGGCCGCGAGGTGGTGGAGCGCGCGCTCGTCGGTGCCGCCGATATACATGCCGGGGCGGCGGCGCACCGGTTCGAGCCCCTCCAGGACCTCGATGTCCTTGGCGGAGTAGCCGCCGTCGGCTTTCGCTTCGAGCCTATCGAAAAGATCGGCCATCAGGCGATTATAGAAAGGAAGGAACGAGGGGCAAGCTGCATCAGGTATGACGATCGCAAAAGCCAACAATATCTTGGGTCATAAAACCGGCTCCGTTCTCTTTTTGCGCGGGAGGAGGGGGAGAGCGCGTTTTGCGGGAACCCTCTCCCGGCGCCAAAGCTTTATCGCAATGATGAGAGAGCTTGCGGGCATGACCAACGAACGCAAGATCTGGGAAGCGGCGATGCTTCTTATCGAACAGCACGGAATCGCCGCCGCCGAGGTCGCCCATCGCGAGGCCCTCAAGCGGCGCGGCCGCGACGACGAACTGACGCGTTTCGTGTGGTTCTGGATCGCGCGCTTCGCGGCAGAGATTTTGCGCTCGACGCCGAGCGAAGAGGAAAGCGTGCACTAGTGTCGTGGTCGTGAGGTTCGCAAGATCACCGGATATCAGGATTGAGGCGAACTTCGAAACCAAAACGACACTAGAAATCAATAGTTTCCTAGTGTCCTTTCGATTCTGAAATTCGCCTCGAGGCGGATATGGGTGTCATGCGAATTTCATAATCGGGAC
>JAJYIC010000212.1 GCA_021790295.1 Pseudomonadota bacterium
TGCCGCCCGGTGCTTTGCGCCGAGCACCCCCGGCGATCGTAGCCCGCAATTCTCACACTGGACAGGGGCTGCATCGCGGCGGGCGCGCGTGAACAGATGGACCCTGCCGGTGGAGCGTGCTATCGCAGCGCGCGAAGAATTTCATCGGCTCCGGGGGGCGGCAGAGAATGATCGAGATCGAGCGGCCGGGCGATCTTGAAGCGTATGTCGGCAAGGAGATCGGGGTCAGCGACTGGCTGACCGTCGACCAGGCGATGATCGACAAGTTCGCCGAGGCGACGGGCGATCATCAATGGATCCACGTCGATGTCGAAAGGGCAAGGCGCGAGATGCCGGGAGGGAAGACGATCGCCCACGGCAATCTGACGCTGTCGCTGGTGCCGCGCTTGGTGCACACGATCTATCGCATCAAAGAGCGCTCGAAAGGTCTCAATTACGGGTCGAACCGGGTGCGTTACACGGCTCCGGTGCCGGCCGGCTCGCGCATCCGCGTGAGGCAGAAGGTGAAAGCGGTCGAACGGATCAAGGGCGGCGTTCGCGTCACTTCGGAAAGTAGGGTCGAAGTCGAAGGGGAAACCCGACCGGCGCTTCTCGCCGAAACCATCAGCCTGATGTTCGACTGACCCTTCGAAACGGAAAAGGGCGGGGAAAAGAAGGCGCTGCCAAGTGCGATGGGGATCGCCGGACGCCCTCACGAAAGGCGGCCGCCGACGGGCAATGGCTCTTCGAGAGAGGTCGAGGGAAACAGCCGGTCCTCTCCCGGTTGGTAATCGAGAACGTAAAGAACGGTGTTGCGGGTCGAAGCGGGCGGGCTTCCGGGCGGCAGCGCATGGCGCATGAGCTGGCGTATCATCGCGCCATGCGTCGAGACGCCGATCCTTTGGTAAGGATAAGCGAGGGCAAAGCGGCGAAGCGCGGCAAGGCCGCGCCGGCGCGTCTCGAGCCCGCTTTCCCCTCCGGGAAAGGCGGCGTCCTCTTCGCTGAACCAGCGTTCGGTCAGGGCGCTTCCGAAGCGGGCCTTTGCCTCTTCCCATAAGAGGCCTTCGGCCTCGCCGACCGCAGTTTCGCGCAGTAGGGGCTCGGTAAACAGGGGCACCCCGCATGCCGAAGCGACGATCGAGGCGGTCATCTCCGCGCGCAAAAGATCGCTCGAAAGGATGCATTCGAGGCGCCGCGCGGCGAGCTTGTCGGCAAGCGCCTCAGCCTGGGCGCGGCCTATCGCGTTGAGGGGCACGTCGGTGCGGCCTTGCAGGCGGCCTTCCCTGTTCCAATCGGTCTCTCCGTGCCGAAAGAGGAACAAGAGGCGCCGTCCGCCGCCTTCGTTTTGAGCTTCTTCTGCCATGCCGCTCCCCGGCTCGCCGCAACCCGCGGCCTCTTCTAGCCCGTATTTCTACGACTGGACAGGGGCTGCGTCGCGGCGCGGGCGAGGGCAATAAAGGCTTCAGTCTCTTGCCCCTCGAGGATTTGCGGAACTCTCGCCGCCCGGCGCTATAATGCCGCCTCTTTGGCGCCGCGGGCGGCAGAGGCACTGCGCCAAGCGAGCCGCGGCTGAGCGTGCATCCTGGGGAGGAGGCGGGGATCGTGGAAAGCGAAGAGTTCGATTTCATCGTCGTCGGCGCCGGTTCGGCCGGCTGCGTCCTCGCAAACCGTCTTTCGGCCGATCCCTCGATGCGCGTTCTTCTGATCGAAGCGGGAGGGAAAGACCGCAACCTCTGGATCCATGTCCCCGCCGGCTTTTATCGCAACATCTTCAATCGCGAGATCACCTGGGGCTTTGACACCGAACCTTTGGCCGAGCTTCTGGGACGGCGCATGCCGTGGCCGCGCGGCAAGGTTCTCGGCGGGTCGAGCGCGATCAACGGCCTCATCTATATCCGCGGTCAGCGCCAGGATTTCGACATGTGGCGCCAGCAGGGCAATGTCGGCTGGTCCTATGACGATGTCCTCCCTTATTTCCGCCGCGCCGAAGACCAGGAAAGAGGAGAGAACGCCTATCACGGCAAAGGCGGGCCTCTTTCGGTCTCCGATTTGCGCGCCCGCCACGAACTTCACGACGCCTTTATCGCGGGCGCGATCGAGGAAGGCTACGGGCTCAACGAGGATTTCAACGGCGCCGAGCAGGACGGAGCCGGGGCTCTCCAGGTGACCGTGCGCGGGATGCGGCGTTGCAGTACGGCCGTCGGCTATCTGCGCCCGGCGTTGCAAAGGCCCAATCTCAAAGTCGAAACGCGCGCGTTCGCCTGCCGCGTTCTCTTCGAGGGCAAGCGCGCGATCGGCCTCGAATACGAGAAAGGCGGGGCGCTCCGTCGCGTCCGCGCGCGCGCCGAAATCGTGCTTGCGGGCGGCGCCATCAATTCGCCCCAGCTCCTCCAGCTTTCGGGGATCGGACCTGCGGCGCTTTTGAAGGAGCACGGCATCGCGCTCCTCGAGGATCTGCCCGGAGTGGGAGAGAATTTGAACGACCATCTGAACGCGCGCCTCGTCTATCGCGCGCGTCATGCCAATACCTTGAACGAGGTTTCGCGGAGCCTGTGGCGCAAGGCCTTTGCGGGTCTTCTTTATATTTTCGCGCGGCGCGGGGCTTTGATGATGGGTGCGGCGCCGATCGGCCTTTTTGTGCGCACGCGTCCGGGCCTCGAGTCGCCCGATGTGCAGTACCAGTTCCTCGCCGGAAGCTTTGTCAAGCCGGGAGAGGAAATGCATGATTTTCCGGGCTGCCAGGCCTCCTGCATCCCCTGCCGGCCGCAAAGCCGCGGCTTTGTCAGGATCGCCTCGGCCGACCCCAAAGCGCCGCCTTTGATCCAGCCCAATTATCTCGCCGTCGAAGAGGATAAGCGCACCCTGATCGCCGGGCTCAGGGTCGCGCGGCGCATCTTCAATTCTGAGGCGATGCAGAAATATGTCGCCGAAGAGGCGGTGCCGGGAGCTTCGGCCGGGAGCGACGAGGATCTTCTCGACCACATCAGGAAGACCGCCAACACCACCTATCACCCGTCCAGCACCTGCATGATGGGGCAGGGCGAAAAAGCGGTCGTGGACAGCGCCTTGAGGGTGAGGGGAGTTCTCGGCCTCAGGGTCGCCGACGCTTCGATCATGCCGGCCGTCGTTTCCGGAAACACCAATGCCGCGACCATCATGATTGCCGAAAAGGGTGCCGAGATGATCCTCGCCGCCGCCCGCTCCGGCGCGCCGAGCGCCCGCGCCAAGGCTGCCTGAGCGCGACTTTCCGAAGTCGAGGGCGCCCCCAAGGGGCGGGCGAGCCCTACGCCGCCAGAGGAGGTTCGAGGCGAGAGAGGCCGTGGCCGAATTGCGATCCTCCGCCTTGCCGCCGGACGGCCTTTGCGAAGCCGAGGCGGCTTTGCGCCTTTCGCGCGAGGGTGCGAACGAACTCCCGGGAGAAAAGCGCCGTTCTCTCGCCCGCATCTTCGGAGAAGTCCTGCGCGAACCGATGTTCGCTCTCCTTCTCGCCGCGGCCGCGGTTTATCTGGCGCTCGGCAATTTCGAAGAGGCGGTTCTGCTCGCGATTTTCGCGACGACCTCGGTGTCGATCGCCCTCGTTCAGGAAGTGCGAAGCGAACGCGTTCTCGAAACCCTGCGCGATCTTTCGAGCCCTCGCGCCCTCGTCATCCGCGAGGGACGAGAGAGAAGGATACCCGGCCGCGAGGTGGTGCGCGGCGACATCCTCGTCCTCGGCGAAGGCGACCGCGTCGCCGCCGATGCATCCTTGTTGTCGGCGCAGGATCTCGAACTCGACGAATCGCTGCTTTCGGGCGAATCCTTTCCCGTGCGAAAAACCGCCGGCGCGGCCGCTGCTTCCGCAGGGAGGGGGGAGGCTGCCGGTTCGGTTTTTGCCGGCAGCCTCGTCCTGCGCGGAGGCGGCGTCGGCCGCGTGACCGCGACCGGCGCGCAAAGCGGGATCGGCAAGATCGGCTCCGCCCTTGCCGGGATCGAGCGGGAGCCCGCGCGCCTGCGCCTCGAGACGCGGCGTCTCGTTGCGCATTTCGCGGCCGCGGGCCTTTTCCTTTCGCTTCTCGCCACCATCCTTTACGGCTTTTTGCGCGGCAGTTGGCTCCAGGCGATCTTGAACGGCATCGCTCTCGGCATGTCGATGCTGCCCGAGGAATTCCCGCTCGTCTTGACCGTATTCATGGTCATGGGCGCCTGGCGCCTTTCGCGCGCGCATGTCCTCACCCGGCGCGCGGCGGCAATCGAGACGCTCGGCGCGGCGAGCGTCCTGTGCACCGACAAGACCGGGACCTTGACCGAAAACCGGATGGCGATCGCCGAGATACGGGCGCGCGGCGAACGCTTCAGCCTCGACGGCCGGATCCTGCCGGAACCCCTCCGCAAGGTCGTCGAATACGGCGTTCTCGCCAGCCCCGAGACCTCTTTCGACCCGATGGAGAAAGCCTTTCGCGCGCTTGCCGAGGCGCAATCGATAGCGGGCGCGGGCGGCCGCAAACGCCAATGGGAATATCCTTTGCGGCCGCAGCTTCTTGCCGTGACAGAAGTCTTCGAGGATCCCACAGAGGGCGTCCTTATCGCCGCCAGCAAAGGCGCACCCGAAGCGATCGCGCAACTCTGCCGTCTCTCGGCCGAGGAACGCAAAAACCTCGACGTCGAGGCGGGGGAAATGGCAGGCGCCGGGCTTCGGGTTCTCGCGGTTGCCGGCGCAGCGCTGCCGCGCCAAAGCGGGCGCCCGCCGTCGCCTGAGGCTTTTGCGTTCCAACTTTTGGGGCTTGTCGGCTTTAGCGATCCGTTGCGCCCTTCGGTGCGCGCGGCGGTCGACGAATGCCGCGCCGCCGGGATCAGGGTGGTGATGATCACGGGAGACCACCTGCTGACGGCTCTCAAGGTTGCCGAAGCGGCGGGGCTCGATGCGGGCGTTCCCTTGACGGGGGGCGAGATTGCGGGGTTGAGCGAACGGGAACTGAGAGAGCGCGTGCGCGAGGCCGGGGTTTTCGCCCGCATCATGCCCGAAGAGAAGCTGCGCATCGTCGAAGCGCTCAAAGCCGACGGCGAAATCGTCGCCATGACCGGCGACGGGGTCAACGACGCCCCTTCGCTCAAAGCCGCCCATATCGGCATCGCGATGGGCGCGCGCGGCACCGATGTCGCAGATC
>JAJYIC010000213.1 GCA_021790295.1 Pseudomonadota bacterium
ACATGCTCCTTGCGGCGCGCGCCTTGGGGCTCGGAACGACGCTGACGACGCGCCACCTTCTTTACGAGAAGGAAAGCGAGGAGGCGCTCGGCATCCCCGAGGGGTTCCATTCCTACGCCATCCTGCCGATCGGCTATCCGTTGGGCCGTTTCGGCCCCGTCGGCCGCGGGCCTCTCGCCGAGGTCGTCTATCTCGACCGTTGGGGCGAGCCTTATCCCCCGCTCGCACAGGCAAAGGGCTCTCCTTCGGCGCCCGCCGGGCGCGCGCGATAAGCGCGAAAGGCCGGGCTTTCGCGCCCTTTCAAGGGCTCGCTTTTTCGAAGACCCCGCTGTCGACGGCTTTGACGATCGCTTCGAAAGCGGCGAGGGTCGCGAGCATTTCCTCGTGCGGGACCGGATAAGGGGCGCGGCCTTCGACGGCGCCGGCAAAGGCTTCGAGGTTCGCCCGCATCGAGTTGGAAGGCGGGAAGGAAAGGCGTTCGGGCGCCGACCGCGGCCGGCGCAAGACGATCTCGTTCTGCCCGAGCGCTTCGGCCGAGCCGTTTCGCCCGAAGACGTGAACCCGCCAGAAAAACGGGGTCGAACGAACCGCGGCGAGAAGGCCCGAGATGCCGGAGGAGAATTCAAGCATCACCGAAAGGCTGTCGAGGGCGTCCGGAGGGGGCCTGTGCGAGAGGACGCGCGCTACGAGACGGCGCACCGGCCCGCCGATATGGACAAAAGAATCGAGAATGTGGACGCCCGTTTGCGTCAACCCTCCCGCCGGCGCTTCCTCTCGCGTGTAACGCCAGGGGGAGGCGAGTTCTGCCGTCAATTCGTTGCTGAACTGGCCTTCGAGATGAAGAAGGGGACCGAGTTCCCCGCTTTTGACGACGCGGAAAAGCTCTTGCATCGAGGGAAAGAAGCGCTTGTCGTGGCCGATGCCCAGGACGATTGCGGCGCGTTCGCAGGCCGCAATCGCGCGCGCCGCTTCGGCCGCCGTCAAGCTCAGAGGCTTTTCGCAAAAGACGGCCTTTCCCGCGCCCGCGGCGGCGATGATCTCTTCGGCGTGTTGCGAATGCGGGGTGGCGAGGACGACCGCCTCGAGGCTCGGGTCTTTGAGCGCCGTCTCCAGGCGATCGACGAGTCTGAGCCCGTGCGCCCCGGCAAATTCGCCGTGCCGCGAGGGATCGCGGCTGACCCCTACGGTAAAGCGCAGGCGTTCGCTTTTGCCCGAAACCGCCTCGACCAGGACCTTCCCCCAGCGCCCGAGACCGACAATCGCCGCATTGATCATTCCCGCCCCCCTTTTGGCTTTGGCAACGCGCGCACTCTAGCGGAAAGGGGAGGCTTTGTCCCGGCTTGACAGAAGGGCGCGCGCTCCCTCTCTAGAAAGGAGGGAGGAAACCATGACGCGCGCTCTCGAAGGCCTTTTCGTGATCGATTTTACGACCACGATCGCGGGACCCCACGCTACCCGTCTTCTCGCCGATCTCGGCGCCCTCGTCATCAAGATCGAGCCGCCGGAAGGGGACATGATGCGCGCCCGGCCGCCGCGGCGTCAGGGCGCTTCGAGTTCGTTCGGCCAGCTCAACGCCGGCAAAAAGAGCATCGTTCTCGATCTCAAAACCGCCGAAGGCGTGGCGGCGGCGAGGCGCCTCGTCGCCCGCGCCGATATCCTCGTCGAGAACTTCCGCCCCGGCGTCATGCGCCGCTTCGGTCTCGATTACGAGGCTTTGAAGAAGTTGCGCCCCGATCTCATCTATTGCGCCATCTCGGGTTACGGACAAAGCGGGCCTGCGGCCGAGCTTCCCGCCTATGCGCCGGTCGTTCACGCCCGTTCGGGGTACGATCTCGCCCATCTCGCCTATCAAGGGGAGGCGCGGCGCCCGGATTATTGCGGCATCTTTATCGGCGACGTCGTTTCCGGAACCTACGCTTTCGCCGCCATCCTCGCCGCCCTCCACCACCGCGGGAGGACGGGCGAAGGACAGATGATCGACGTCTCGATGCTCGAAAGCATGCTGAGCCTGACGCTCGTCGAGATCCAGGCGGCGCAGTTCGCCATCGCCCCTCCGAGCCGGCCGATCTTTGGCCCGATCGCCACCAAGGACGGCTATTTGAACCTTTCGATCGCCAGCGAAAGGACTTTTCAGAACCTCGCCGCCGCCTCTCTACACCCGCAATGGCTCGAAGACCCGCGCTTTCGTCTTTACGAGGATCGCCGCGCCCATTGGGACGAGTTGATCGGCGAACTCGAAGACTGGTCGAAGGAGCTTTCCTGCGAAGAGGTGCAAAGGATCTTCGAGCGCAACGGCGTTCCCTCTGCCCCTTACCGCACGGTCAAAGAGGCGATGGCGGACCCGCAGATCATCCATCGCGAGGCTTTTGCCGAGGTTCGCGACAAAGGCGGGAGCTTTCTTGCTCTCAATCCGCCTTTCCGACTTTCGGCTTGCGCGACCCAGGTCTGGCCCTTTGTCGCCGAACTCGGCGCCGACGGGGCGCAAATCCTCGCCGAGACAGGCTTTAGCGAAAAGGAAATCGAAGCACTTCTCGGCCGCGAAGAAAAGGGGAGCGGCAAAGAGCGCGCGTGAGAGCGCGCGGGGATCTCGCCGCAGGAAAAGAAAAGGCGAAGGTTTCCGGCGTTTCGGATCGGCGCCGATTCGGCTTCGAAGCCCTTTCCGCAGCCGAGTTCCGCAGTTGAGGGTGGCGAAAAAGGCACGCTGCGACAGACTTGTCACAGGCATTTCACGGGATCTCTTGCTATCGCCCGGACGTTTGTCCATCTCGATTGTGGCGGTGACGTGGCGAGGCGGGAAAGCGTGATGGTTGACGCCATCTTCGAGAGGATCCTGGGCAGAAAAGGCCGCCTTTCGCTTTCCTTGCGGTTTTCTCTGGCGGCCGTGATCGATGCCATAAAGGCTCTGCGCCACGGCCTCGTTGTCCTTTTGCTCGCTGTTCTCGCCTGGGCCGCCATCTCCGAGATGCATGGCTCCTATTTGCAGTCCTGGCTGTTTTCGATTCTTGCGCGAAACATGACTTTCGCGCTCGCTCAGGGGCCAAGCGACGCGATCCCTTTTCCCAAGGCCGGTCCTTACGACCAACGCCTCGGTTACGCCGGGCTTGCCTCTTTCATGCGCTCTCTCGCCGCGCGGCATTACCGGATTGCGGAACAGGCGCGCTGGTCGCCCGCTCTTAGCGCTTTCGTGCGCGAAGGGGGCTATGCGGTCTATCGCGAAAAGGCGCGAGCCGGTCTCGAAATCCTCGACCGCCATAAGCAAGCGATCTACCGCGTGCGCTATCCGCAGCGCTATTTCCCCGATTTCGAGAGCATCCCCCCGCTGCTTGCGCAGAGCCTCCTCTTCATCGAAGACAAGAAGCTTCTCGAAACGGATTATCCGCGCCGCGACCCGGCGATCGAATGGCGCCGCTTTCTCCTCGCCGTAGCGGGGCGGATTGCCGGCCTTTTCGACCGCCGCCTGCGTCACGGCGGCGCCAGCACACTCGCCACCCAGATCGAGAAATTCGAACATTCGCCTGGAGGCCGCACGCGAAGCGACGGCGAAAAGCTGCGCCAGATGCTGACCGCGGCGGTGCGCGCTTACACGGGCGGTCCTTTTACCCTTTCGGCGCGCCGGCGCATTCTTGCTTCTTATCTCAATGCGGAGCCTTTCGGTTCCTGGCCCGGTTACGGCGAGGTGATCGGGGTTCCCGAAGCGCTGTGGGTGTGGTACGGGACCCCTTTGGGCGAAGCCGAACGGGTATTGCGGAAACCCGCGGCAACCCCTGAGGAGCTGGCGCTAAAGGCGCGCATCTACCGCGAGGCTTTGAGCCTTGTCCTGGCCGGCCGCCGCCCGGTCTATTACCTCCAAGGCGGCCGCGCCGCGCTTGCCCATCTTACCGACTATTACCTGCGCGTGCTGGCCGCGGCGGGGATTATCGATCGCCCCTTGCGCGATGCCGCGCTCAAAACGAGGCTCCGTTTCCGCAAAGCCCTGCCGCCGCCGCCCGAAGCCTCCTTTGCCGCCAACAAGGCCATCGACCGCCTGCGCGCAACCCTCCTCGGCGATCTTCGCCTGCCGAGCGTCTACAATCTCGACCGCCTCGATTTGACCGCCTATTCGACGATCGCGGGCAAGACGCAAGCGAAAGTGAGCGCCATCCTCTCCCGTCTGGGCGATCGCAACACCGTCAAGTCTCTCGGCCTTGTCGGCAACCGGCAACTGCTCGGCGCGGCAAGCCCGGACCGGGTCAAGTGGAGCGTCGTCCTTTACGAGCGCGGCAAAAGCGCGAATTACGTGCGCATCCACGCCGACAGCCTCGACGAACCTTTCGACATCAATTCGGGCGCCAAGCTGCAACTCGGCTCGACCGCCAAATTGCGCACGCTCATCACCTATCTCGACGTCATGGCGGGTCTTTATAAGCGTCTCGAGCCTTTGCCGCCGCGCGCGCTCAAGGATTTCGCCGCTGGGGCGCAGGATGCGCTCAGCAAATGGGCCGCTCTTTATCTTGCCGGGACGCGGGAGAAAAGCCTTCAGGCGATGCTCGATGCGGCGATGCAGCGCAAATATTCGGGAAGTCCTGCGGCGTTCTTCACAGACGGCGGGGTCGAGGTTTACGCCAATTTCGAGAAATGGGAAAACGACTCGCACCCGACCGTTTTGATCGCCTTCCAGGATTCGATCAACAACGCCTTTATCAGGATCATGCGCGACATCGTCCGATATTATGTCGCCCAGGGCGGAGAGCGGACGAAACGGCTCCTCACCGACCCCAACGACCCCGAGCGCATGGTCTATCTGCGGCGCTTTGCCCGCCGCGAAGGGCAGGTCTTTTTGAGCCGCTTCTACCGCGAATATGCCGGGCTTTCGCCGGCGCAAATGCTGCAGAAGCTCACCCGCCACCTGCGCCCTTATCCTTTGCCTCTCGCGGTCGCCTTTCGCTCGATCGACCCCGAGGCGTCGGAAAGCGCATTCGCCGCGTTTCTCACCCGCTCCCTGCCCCATCAGAAGCTCGGCGAAGACAAGCTTTGGGATCTTTACCGGCAGGCTTCGGTTCACCTCTTTTCCTTGCAGGACCGCGGGTATCTTGCCGGGGTCCATCCTCTCGCCTTGTGGCTCGTGCGCTATCTCGTCCGCCATC
>JAJYIC010000214.1 GCA_021790295.1 Pseudomonadota bacterium
TATGGGCTTCTCGCGCGCTTCGAAGAGGCGGCGCTTCTCGCCAAAAGCGGAAAAACCGAGGCGGCCGAAAAACTCTACGACCGCCTGGCACGGTCGCCGACCATCGATCCGGCCTTTCGCGGCCTCGCCAACCTCCTCGCGGCGATGGACGAAAAGAACCCGCAGGCGCGGATCGACCGCTTGAAACCCTTGACCGCAAAAGGCTCGCCCTGGCGTCCGAGCGCTCTCGAACTGATCGCGGTCGCATGGCTCGAACAGGGAGAGTCCGCGGCTGCGATCGCGATCTTCAAAAGTCTTGCCAAGGATCCGGAGACGCCGCCGCGGCTCAAGGCTCGAGCCGCAGAAATGGCGAAAGCTCTTGCGTCTTGAGGGACGCGATTAACCCGAGAAATTCTCTGACGCAAGGTTAAGATGACCGGGCTTCTGTTTGTTCGCTGTAATCTTAGGTGTCATCATCCGGGGTTTTTTTCCCCTGTTGCGGTCATGCCTTGATGCTGCGCGGGATCTTTTTGTTCGCGCTTGTCGCGGTCGGCCTTTCGGGTTGCGGCCTCTTTTCGAGCCACAAAGAGCCTCTGCCCGGGATGCGCATTTCGGTTTTGAGCCTCGAACGCCGCCTCCAGCCCGACCCGGCGCTGCAAAAGATCGCGATCATGCTCCCGCGCCCGCGGGAGAACCGCAACTGGCGGCAGGCCGGAGGCGAACCCGACCACGCGATGTACCATCTTTCCCTGCCTTTGCGCCTCACCGAGGCGTGGCGGAGGAAGATCGGTGAAGGCAATTCGGACAGCGCCTGGATCTTGACCGCGCCCGTCGTCGCCGACGGCCGGGTTTACGTGATGGACGGGAGGGCTAATATCGCCGCCTTCGACGCCCAAAACGGCGGGCGTCTGTGGCGCGTGAAGCTCAAGCCCAAAGGACAACGCGGGCAATCCTTCGGCGGCGGCCTTGCCTATTCCAAGGGCCGGCTTTTTGCCACGACGGGTTATGCCCAGATCCTCGCGCTCGACCCCAAAAGCGGCAAGATCCTGTGGCGCAAGGATGTGAACGCCCCGATCCGCAGCGCCCCGACGGTCGCCGAAGGCAGGGTCTTCCTCGTCACGGTCGAGAACCAGCTCGAGGTTCTGTCGGCCGCAGACGGGCGCCTTTTGTGGTCGCATTTCGGCATCCCGAAAACCGTCGATCTTCTCGGCGGTTCGAGCCCGGCCGTATCGGGCGAGGTGGTGGTGGTCGGCGACAGCTCGGGAGAGCTTTATGCCCTCGCCGTCGAAAACGGCCGGCTTTTGTGGACGCATAACCTTTCCGGAAGCGGCGGCGCCGATGCGGTCTCTTCTCTTGCCGACATCCGCGGGCGGCCGGTCATCGACCGCGACCGGGTCTTCGCCACAGGCCACGGCGGGCGCACGATGGCGATCGATCTGCGCACCGGAAGTCGGGTCTGGAGCCAGGATATGGGCGGCATCTACGAGCCCTGGGTCGCCGGCGACTACATCTATCTTCTCGACAACGACAACGACCTCGTGTGCCTGACGCGGAACGAGGGAAAGATCCGCTGGCTGCGCCAGCTCCCGAGTTTCGAGAACGAAAAGAAAAAGGAAGACCCCATCGAATGGGCGGGGCCGGTTCTCGGCAGCAACCGTCTCGTCGTCCTCTCATCGAGAGGCGACGCGCTCTCGCTTTCCCCTTATACGTGAGAGCCGCTCGGGCGCATCTCGATCGGCGGCGCCGCCTACCTCTCTCCGGTGATCGCCGGCAACACGCTCTATATATTGACCAACGACGCGCGGCTTGGCGCCTACCGGTAAAACGGAAAAAGGGGAAAGGCGCGTCGCCTTTTGCTTTCGGGTCGCGATGAGCCTCGTTGTTGTCCTTCTCGGGCGTCCGAACGTCGGCAAATCGACGCTGTTCAACCGCCTCGTCGGCCGCAAGCGCGCGCTTGTCGCCGACAGCCCCTCCCTCACCCGCGACCGCCGCGAAGGCGAGGCGCGCCTTGCCGATCTCGGCTTCCGCGTGATCGACACCGCCGGTCTCGAAGACGGGCCGCAGGAAACCCTCGCCGGGCGGGCGCAAGCGCAAACGAGGCTCGCTCTCGCCGGGGCCGACGTCGGGCTTTTCCTGATCGATGCGCGCGAAGGGGTCACGCTCGAAGACCGGCGCCTTGCGCGCGAGCTGCGCAAAAGCGGCAAGCCCATCCTGCTTCTTGCCAACAAGGCCGAAGGCCGGGGCGCGTTGCCGGGGATCGCCGAAGCGTATGGGCTAGGCCTCGGCGAGCCGGCGGCGATCTCGGCCGAACATGGCGAAGGGATGGGGTTCATCTACGAAGGGCTTCTTCCTTTTGCGGGCGACAGAGCCTTCGAAGAAAGGGATAGGGAGGGCCCGAAACCCCTTTCTCTCGCCGTCGTCGGCAGGCCCAATGTGGGGAAATCGACCCTCGTCAACCGGCTTCTCGGTGAGGAGAGGGTTTTGTGCGGTCCCGAGCCCGGGATCACGCGCGACGCGATCGAAATCGATTGGCTCTGGCGCGGGCGCGCCGTCCGCCTTGTCGATACGGCGGGTTTGCGGCGCCGGGCGCGAGTCGAAGAGAAGCCCGAAGAGCTTGCCGCAGCCGATGCCTTGCGCGCGATCCGATTTGCCGAGGTCGTGGTTCTCCTCGTCGATGCGCTGGCGCCTTTGGAGCGCCAGGATCTTGCGCTTGCAAGGCTGGCGGCGGAGGAAGGCCGCGCGCTTCTGGTTGCGGCTTCGAAATGGGATGCCGTCGCCGACAAGAAAGCCGCCTTGCGCGAGATCGAAGCGCGCCTTTTGCGCTCTCTGGCGCAGCTTCAAGGAATTTCTCTCGTTCCCGTCTCGGGGCTTACGGGCTTTGGTCTCGAGGCGTTGTTGGAGGCCGTTTTCGCCGCCCATGCGGTGTGGAACCGCAGGGTCAAGACCGCAGACCTCAACCGCTGGCTTGCCGCCGTCGAAGAGCGCCATCCGCCCCCTCTCGTCGGCGGGCGGCGGCTCAAATTGCGGTATCTGACGCAGGTCAACTCGCGGCCGCCGAGCTTTGCCCTTTTTCTTTCGCAACCGGGCGAGCTTCCGCAAAGCTATCGGCGCTATCTCGTCAACGCGCTACGCGAGGATTTCGCTCTCAAAGGAACGCCGATCCGCATGATGTTGCGCAAAGGGGCGAACCCTTACGCGCAAACCTGAAAACCGGGACCCGGCGCCAACTCCGGGTCTTGCGCGAGGACCAGCGCCCCGTTCTCCCGGCATTCGCCAAGGGCAAGGCGGACAAAGGCTTCGGTGAGGCTTTCCGGAGCGGGGAGGCTGCCCGGGTCTTCGCCGGGAAAGGCGCGCGCGCGAAGCCCTGTCCTCATCGCTCCGGGATCGACGAGATTGGCGCGCACGCTCGATTTTGCGACCTCGCCGGCATAGATCCTGACGAGCGCTTCGAGCCCCGCCTTGGCGACGGCGTAAGGGCCCCAATAAGGGGCGGGCTCGCGCCCGAGGGCGCAAGTGACGAAGATCGCGCGGCCGGCGGGAGAAAGCCGCAAAAGCGGGTCGAGCGCGCGGATGAGGCGCCAGTTTACCGTCAGGTCGAGATCGATCACGCGCGACCAGGTTTGCGGGTCGTAATGACCGAGAGGAGAAAGCGGCCCCAGTTCGGCCGCCGCTGCGACGAGGATGTCGAGACGGCCGAAACGTTCGAAAAGGGCGGCGGCGAGATCCTCGATCTTGCCGCTTTCGCAAAGATCGGCCGTAAGAAGCGTGGCGCGGCCGCCCTCGGCACGGATTCTGTCATCCACTTCTTCGAGTGCGCCCGGCGTGCGCGCGAGAAGGACGGGATGCGCCCCTTCTGCGGCAAAGCGCACTGCGACCGCCGCGCCGAGCCCGCGCGACGCGCCGGTCAAAAGTGCGATCCGGCCTTCGAGGCGGCCTCCTCCCGGCATTCTTTTCAGGCCGGCTCGGCGAGAAGGGAAAGCTGCACGCTGACCTTGCCGTTTTCGGCGTCGACGGGCGGGATCGGATAATCGCCCGTAAAGCAGGCGTCGCAAAAGCGCGGCTTACGAACCTCGCGCGGGGCCTCTCCCATCGCCCGATAAAGCCCGTCGATCGAGATGAAGGCGAGGCTGTCGACGCCGATCAGTTGCGCCATCCCGGCGAGGTCGAAACGCGCCGCCAGAAGCTCCCGCCGTTCGGGCGTGGCGATCCCGTAAAAGCAGGGAAAGCGGGTGGGAGGGCTCGAGATGCGCATGTGCACCTCGCGCGCTCCGGCTTGGCGCACCATCTCGACGATCTTGATCGAGGTGGTCCCGCGCACGATCGAATCGTCGACGAGGACGACGCGCTTGCCGGCGAGGCTCGCGCGATTGGCGTTGTGCTTGAGGCGTACGCCGAGATGCCGGATCTGGTCGGTCGGCTCGATAAAGGTGCGGCCGACATAGTGGTTGCGGATGATGCCGAGATCGAAAGGAAGCCCCGATTCGGCGGCATAGCCGAGCGCCGCCGGAACGCCCGAATCGGGCACCGGAACGACGATATCGGCTGCGATCCCGCTTTCGCGGGCAAGTTCGCGGCCGATGCGCTTTCGCGCCTCGTAAACGCTTTTCCCTTCGACCAAGCTGTCGGGTCGCGCGAAATAGATGAATTCGAAGACGCAGAACCGCTTTTCCTTGGGCGCGAAAGGGGTGAGGCTTTCGATCCCGTCCTCGCCGATGATGACGATCTCTCCCGCGCCGATGTCGCGTTCGAAGCGGGCGCCGATGATGTCGAGAGCGCAGCTTTCCGAGGCAAGGATTTTCGCGTCGCCAAGACGGCCGAGAACCAGAGGGCGCACCCCCAAAGGATCGCGCACGCCGATCAATTGCTGTTGCGAAAGCGCCACCAGCGAATAGGCGCCCTGAACCTGGCGCAGCGCATCGATCAGGCGGTCGACCACCGTCGCCTTGAGGCTCGTCGCGATCAGGTGGACGATGACCTCGGTATCGCTGGTCGATTGGAAAAGGCTGCCGCGCCGCACAAGCTGGCGCCGCATCTGGTAGGCGTTGGTGAGATTGCCATTATGGCAGATGGCGAGCC
>JAJYIC010000215.1:0-4206 GCA_021790295.1 Pseudomonadota bacterium
TGAGCATCGAGGGCGAAAGCTCGACCGCATAAAAGGGCGGGCAGAGGATCGGGTTCAGCATCAAGCTGCGGCCGAAATCCTCGTCGCGCCTCTTCTCGCAAAAACGGTTCCAGCGCTCGACGGTGTCGATCAATGCCGCAGGGTCCATCCGCAAAAGCGCGGCGAGAGCGGCAAGGCTTTCGGCGGTTTTGATCCAGCCTTTCGCCAGTTCGGCGCTGTTGTCCGGGCTCCAGTCGTAACGCTCGATGAGGGCGGTCCAACCGTGGCCGGCCTTTTTGTCGTAAAGCGGACCGGCGGAGAGAAGGGCGTGATCGAAGACGAGGAACATCGGGCACGGGGTAGGGAGAGGCAACCAGCGCCCGTGCTGGGGGATCTTGCCGTGGCGGGTCTTATACTTTTCGTCGGTAAAGCGTTTGCCGTCCGGCCCGACCACGATCATCCCGCCCGGCATCTCCTTGCTGAAGTGCAAGGCCTGCATCGAAAAGCTGGTGCGGATTTCCGGCACCTTGAGGGCCATCGAAGGGCCGGCGTAATTGTTCATGTGCCAGAGATCGGCTCCGACCGCCATCGCCATGGCGATGCCGTCGCCTTCGTTATAGGGCGTGCCCGACGTGTAGCAATAGGGGATCGAAGGGAGGAAATCGCGGATCATTTCCTCATTGTTCTCGAACCCTCCGCAGGTGAGAACGACGGCCTTGCGGGCCTTGACGAGGATCGAATTTTCGCCGTTGAAAGCCCGCACCCCGAGAATTTCCTTGGTTTCGTTGTGCTGGATGAGTTCCTTTGCCGGCGTCTCGTAAAAAACGGGAATGGGGCGTTCCTTGACCAGGCGCTCGAACAGTTTCCAGGTGTTGGAATGGCCGTAGGTCGGCCCGTCGTGGAACTTGTGCACGCAATCCGCGCCGGGAAGATCGGGAAATTCGATCCCGACCGGCTGGTGCTGATGTTCTTGCGGGTCGCCGCCGAGGCTTTTGAGCCACGCGTTGTTCTCGCACATCTCCTCGGCCCACACTTTCACCATGGCCGCCGGCACTTTGTAAGGCCCGTTGAGGGCCGTCAGATAAAGGGCGGCTTTTTCCGCCGACGAGGTGTTGAGATAGCCTTGGCCCGCGACCCGCGTGTTGCCGCCTTCCTCGCCTTCGGGCGCCTTTTCGAGGATGACGACCCTTGCTGCCGATTCGTAGGCGGTAACGGCCGCGGCGACGCCCGCCCCGCCAAAGCCGGCGACGACCACATCCGCTTCGATCGCCCAATCATGCGCCCGGTCATGCGCCCGGTCATGCGGCCCAGAAAATCCGTGCTCCATGCTGCGTTCCCGCTTTG
The DNA here is from genome assembly GCA_021790295.1 of Pseudomonadota bacterium. Classification (GTDB taxonomy): domain Bacteria; phylum Pseudomonadota; class Alphaproteobacteria; order ATCC43930; family CGMCC-115725; genus AP-15. The sequence goes on from JAJYIC010000215.1 coordinate 1,324, forward strand.
CCCTATAGCCGCGGATTCATCGGCGCGCGCGTGCGCGCGATGTTGCGCTATTTTTCGATTGTTGCCTTGTGCGGATGGAGGGGTCGCCCTCGCGCTTTCGGGGAGTGCTGTCTTTCCCTCGCAAAAAGCGCCCGCTCAGGCTTTATTGGGCGACCAGTCGTAGATCCGCGAGAGGGCCCCGCCCATCAGGACCGCGCGCTCGCTCTCCGAAAGACGATTGGCAAGGCGGAATGCATCGACCCCTTCCTTATAGGTCAACAAGGCAACCGCGCGCGTCCAGTCTGTGCCCCACATGCAGCGTTCGAGGCCGAAAGCGTCGAAGATGCGGAAAAGCGGGTCCCACAAGTCGGCGTAAGGGTAGGGCTGGCGCGAAAGGGTGCAGGCGCCGGTGATCTTGATGGCGACGTTGTCGTATCGGGCAAGCGCCAGGACTTTTGGCAGTTCGGCGAAAGGTTCGGCCGGCGGCGGCGGTTCGAAAGGCTGTTGCAGCCCGAGATGATCGATGACGATCTTCGTACTGGGGTTGCGCGCCGCGAGCTGAGCGGCCTGGGCGAGACGCCCCCAGCATAAAAGATTGACCGGGAGGGAATGCCGCGCGGCGGCGGCGAAAATGCGGTTGAGGCCGGGATCGGCCGGGTCTTCCGAGGCGCCGCGGTTGAGCATGATGCGCACCGCGACCGTGCCGTCTGTTGCCGCCCATTCGGCGATCGTTTCCGCCACTTTCGGGTCGGCCGGATTTACCGGCTTGATCAACCCGAAGCGGCCGGGATAGGCGGCATGGACCTCGACGGCATAACTCGCCTCGTAGCCGTACATGGTAAAAGGCGAGACGAGAAGCGCGCCGTCGACGCCGACGGCGTCCATCGCGGCAACCATCTCTTTTCCCGTCACTTCGGCCGGTCCGTGGAGTGTGGCAAGCCACGGGCGGCCGGGATGGTTGCGTTCGTAGGCGTGAACCTGGGCGTCGATCGTCACCATCGCTTTTCGCCTCTGAAGGATCGGTTGTTTTAAAGGATCGGCTGTCGTTCGCGAGGGAATGGGACGCTGCGCGCGGGGAGTTGTCAATCCGGCCTCGTTCTCGCGCGGATCCTCGCTTTCTCGTTGGGCGCGGGCTGAAAGCCCTTTCACACCGGCGCAAAAGACCCGTCGACCGCGACGTCGAAAAGGAAGGGACGGTTTTCGCGAAGTGCGCGCGGGAGCGCCTCAAGAAGCGCCGCGTCGAGTTCCTCGAGCCTGGTGATGCGGCGCCCTTCGACGCCCATGGCGCGGGCGAGCCCGACAAAATCGAGCGCCGGATCGGCGAGGTCCATGCCGACATAACGGCCGCTCTGCTGGGCAAAACCGCGCAAAGCGTTGGTGCGCTGTTTCAGGATGCGGTAGCCCCCATTGTTGAGGATAAGGACGATCACCCCGACCCTTTCATGCGCCGCCGTCCACAACGCCTGGCAGGTGTACATCGCGCTGCCGTCGCCGACGAGGGCGACGAGAGGACGGTCGGGAAGGGCGAGTTTCGCCCCGATCGCCGCCGGGATCCCCCAGCCGATGCCGCCGCCGCGAACCCCGAAAAAGCTTTGCGGGTCGTCGCTTTTGAGAAAGGAACGCAGACCCGCGCCCGATGAGATCGTCTCGTCGATGACGACGGTTTCGGGCGGCAAAGCCTTTGCCACCCTCGCGAGCAAAGCGAGAGGGCGGATCGGCAGCAAGCCCGCTTCCTCCTGCGCCTTTGCCCAAAGCGCCTCGCGCGCGCGTTCTGCCGCTTCCTTTTCTGCGGCAAGGCGCCGGCGCGCGCTCTCGCGTTCGCCGGCGGTTCTCTCGCTTTCGATCAGGGCGCAGAGTTCGGGAAGCGTCGTCTTGGGATCGCCCAGAATTGCCGCCGCTTCCGGATAGTTCTTGCCGAGTTCCCAAGGGTCGGTGTCGAGGTGGACGATGGGAAGCCCCTCGGGAACCGGCTCGACCGCGGACGGCAGAGACATCGTAAAAAGATCGCCGCCGAGCGAGACGAGAACATCGTGGCGTTCGAGAATGGCGCGGATGGCCGGGGCAAGACGCGTCATCGCGCCGCGGAAGAGCGGATGGGAGGCGGGGAAAGAGGCGGTGTTGGGGATGGCTTCGGCATAGACCGGGACGGCGAGAAGTTCGGCGAACGCGACGATTTCGGCAAAGGCGCGGCTTTTGGCGACCGCGTCGCCGGCGATGAGAAGAGGCCTTTCGGCGCGCGCCAGGATTCGGGCCGCGGCCTTGACCGCGTCGGGATCGCCTTTGAAAAGAGGCGCAACCCGGGAGGGCTTCGTGGGCACAAAATCGATCTCGGCGTTCAAGACGTCGCTCGGAAGGGAGAGGAACACCGGACCCGTCGGCGGCGCCAAAGCCGTTTTCGCCGCCCTGCGGACGAGGCGCGGCAGATCCTCCACGCGCCTCACTTCCTCCGCCCATTTGACGAGAGGACGGGCGAGCCTCGGCAGATCCCCCCAAAGGATCGGCTCGGTGACGGTAAAGCTCTGATCGTGCTGGCCGGCGGTGACGAGGATCGGAGAACCGGCCTTTGTCGCGTCGTAAAGCATGCCCATCGCGTTGCCCAAGCCAGGGGAGACGTGAAGGCTCGCAAACGCAAGCCCTCCGGAGGCCTGGGCGTAACCGTCGGCCATCGCCATCACGCTTGCTTCCTGCAAGGCGAGGATGTAGCGCAGCCCCTCTTCGACGGCGAGCGCATCCATCAAAGGCAGTTCGGTGGTCCCGGGATTGCCGAAAAGAAGGGTGATCTCCTCTGCTTTGAGAAGCTCGAGAAACGCCCGTTTCCCCGACATTTTTGCCATAAGATTCTCCCGTTACGCGGCAGAAGAGGCCCTTCCCGGCGGCGGGAAGGCCCCGCGACGCAGCCCATGC
>JAJYIC010000215.1:4216-5019 GCA_021790295.1 Pseudomonadota bacterium
CCCATGCCCAGTGTGAGAAATGCGGGTTAACCCTCTTTGTGCGAAAGATCGCGGATCATCTCCATCTCGATCTCCTGAACTTCGAGCAGATGCGCCCAATGCTGGTGGATCAGCTGATCGATCTTTTCGCTGATCGCGCGGATTTCGAGCTCGGCCCGGAGATTGACCTTGTAATCGTTTTCGGCGCGCAGGCGGTCGCGCGCTTCCTGGCGGTTCTGGCTCATCATGATGACCGGGGCCTGGACCGCCGCAAGCAGGGAAAGCACGAGGTTGAGAAGAATATAAGGATAAGGATCGAACGGGCGGAGCAAAAGAAGAAAGCTGTTGATCGCGATCCAGACCGCCATCACCCCGAAAAAGAGGAAGATGAAACGCCAGCTCCCGCCGAAATCGGCGACCATGTCGGCAACGCGTTCGCCCAGGGTGCGGGTCTCTTCGAACGAGGTGTTGATGTTTTCCGACAAAAGCTCGCCTTCCGTGATGCTCGTCAGCACTTGCTGTTCGAGTTCGCCGAGGGCGCCGCGGTCGTTCTCCATCGCCTCGCGCACATAATCGAGGCGGATGCCGTTGAGGCAAGGGCGGCAGATAAAGCTCGCATCCGACCAGTCGGGGGCGCGTGCGGCGATGAGCTTGCCGATGTTCTCGCGCACGAGGCTTGCCGGAAGAACCTCCTCGCGCAGAAAAGGCCTTTTGCAAATCGCGCAGATAAAGCCGGGGCGGACGCCGCGGCGCGCCGGTTTTGCCGTTTCCTTTTTCATCGTCAGCCGCGGGGCCATTCGCCGCGAATGGGATCCTTTCCATCC
>JAJYIC010000216.1 GCA_021790295.1 Pseudomonadota bacterium
AGGTCGGGGAGGAAAGGCTCGAACCCGCTCTGCGCCGCGCCTTCGACTGGCTCGAAAAGAAGCAGATCCTGGACTGCGCCGGCGACTGGGCCTGGGCGCGCCCGGGCCTGCGGCCGGGAGGTTGGGCGTTCGAATATGAAAACCCCTATTACCCGGACGTCGACGACACCGCTGCGGTCGCTCTCGCCCTCGACCGCTTCGAGCGCACGCGCTACCGCGAGGCGCTTTCGCGCGCGGCCGAATGGATCCTCGGCATGCAAAGCAAGAACGGCGGCTGGGGCTCTTTCGACGCCGACAACACGCACAGCTATCTGAACCACATTCCCTTTGCCGATCACGGCGCGCTTCTCGATCCGCCGACGGCCGACGTCAGCGCCCGTTGCCTCGGTTTTCTCGCGCAGTTCGGCGTTCCGCCGGACCATCCGGCGATGCGCGCCGCGCTCGCTTATTTGCGGCGCGAACAGGAGCCCGAAGGCTGCTGGTACGGGCGTTGGGGAACCAATTACATTTACGGCACCTGGTCGGTGCTCTCTGCCTTGAACGGCGCCGGCGTCGAAGCCGAGGCTCCCGAAATGCGCCGCGCCGTCGCCTGGCTTCTCGCCCGCCAGCACGCGGACGGCGGCTGGGGCGAAAGCGAGGAGAGCTACTCCCCGCAGGCAGAGAAAGGCGAGGCCCCTTACAGCACGGCTTCGCAGACGGCCTGGGCCCTTTTGGCCCTTATGGCGGCGGGAGAGGTCGGCCACCCCGCGCTTGCCCGCGGCGTCGCCTATCTGATCGCGACGCAAAAGGACGACGGAAACTGGGAGGAACCCTGGTACACCGCGGTCGGCTTTCCGCGGGTCTTTTACCTGCGCTACCACGGCTATCGCAGTCTTTTCCCTTTATGGGCCCTCGCCCGTTACCGCCGCCTCGAAAGCAGCAATGAAAAGCGGGTCCGATACGGGATCTGAAAGGGAGGGAAAGGGCGCCGCCAGGGTTTTGGTCTGCGCCTGCGGGCTCGAGGCCGAAGCGCGGATCGCGCGCAAGGCCGGGTTCGAGGCCGTCGTCGGCGGCGGCGACCGGGAACGGCTTTCAGCGCTTCTCGAAGAAGCCGCGCCCCGAGCGCGTTGGCTTTTGAGTTTCGGCCTCGCCGGGGCGCTCTCACCGGAACTGCGGCCGGGAGATCTCGTCCTTGCCGCGCAGGTGCTGGAGGAAGATCGCTCGTGGCGCTGCGAAAAGGCGCCTTTGCCGGCCCTTGCTGAGGCCATCGGGGCGAGGCCCGGCGCGGTTTTCGCCAGCAATGCGATCCTTGCCACGGCCGCCGAAAAGGCGCGCGTCGGCAAAGGGACAGAGGCGCTTGCGGTCGATCTCGAAAGCGCGCTCGTCGCCGCCTCCGCCGCCGCCGCGGGGATTCCCTTTCTCGTCCTGAGGGCGATCGCCGACCCTCAGGCTTTCGATCTTCCCCCTGCCGCGCTTCTCCCTCTGCGGGCGGGCGGAAGGCCCGATCTCGGCCCCATCCTATTCGAACTTTGCCGCCGTCCGCGGCAGATCGGGCCCCTTTTCTTTCTCGCGCGCTCGGCTTTGAGAGCGCTCAGAGCGCTTTCTTCAAGCGCGCGACCTCTTCGCTCCGGGCTCCTCAACGGCTAGCTCTTCCATCGCCTTTTCGACGTGGCGAGAGAACAGGTATTCGGCCGGCCTCTGGCGGGAAAGGTCGATCTCGGGGGCCATCTCGCCTTCGGTCTTGACCCCGCGCAAGGCTGCGGCGGCGGCCTTCAAAGGGTGGCGAACCGCATCGGCGACCGCCGTCGCCTCATAGCCGCTATGGACCATGCAATCGGCGCATTTCTCGTAATTGCCGGTGCCGTAAAGCTCCCAGTCCGTCTCTTCCATCAATTCCTTGAAGGTCTTGGCATAGCCTTCCCCCAAGAGGTAGCAAGGCCTTTGCCAGCCGAAACAGTTGCGCGTGGGGTTGCCCCAAGGCGTGCAGCGGTAGGTCTCGTTGCCGGCGAGAAAGTCGAGAAAAAGCCTCGATTGGTTGAAGGCCCAGCGGCGCTTCGGGTCGCGCCGGAAGACAGCGCGAAAAAGCTCCTTGGTGCGCCGGCGGTTGAGGAAATGCTCCTGGTCGGGCGCCCTTTCGTAAGCGTAACCGGGCGAGATCGTGATCCCGTCGACCCCGAGACGGGTCACCGTGTCGAAAAAACCGGCGACGCGCAAGGGATCGGCGTCATCGAAGAGCGTCGTGTTGACGTTGACGCGAAAACCGCGCGCCTTGACCGCCTCGATCGCCGCCACGGCGCGATCGTAAACCCCTTTCTGGGCAACCGAACGGTCGTGCATCTCGCGGTCGCCGTCGAGATGGATCGACCAGGCGAAAAAGCGGTTGGGCGCAAAGCGTTCGAGCTTTTTTTCGAGGACAAGGGCGTTGGTGCAGAGATAGACATATCTCCTGCGGGCGATGATCCCTGCGACGATGCTTTCGATCTCGTGGTGGAGAAGAGGCTCGCCGCCGGCGATGGAGACGACCGGCGCCCCGCATTCCTCGACCGCTTCGAGGCATTCCGAAACGCTCATCCTTTTGTTGAGGATGGGCTCGGGGTAATCGATCTTGCCGCATCCCGAGCAGGCGAGATTGCAGCGGAAAAGAGGTTCGAGCATGAGGACGAGAGGATAACGGCGCACGCCTTTCAGATGCTGCGAGAGCACATAAGCGCCGACGCGAAATGCTTGATGGAGCGGTATGCCCACGGGTCAGCCTCTTTGAGAGCGACGCTTTTGCGGAAGGAGAGAAACGATCCTTGTCAAGACTGTGCCTCTTGCAGCTCTTTCGGCATGCGGAAGCGGACGTTCTCGCGCACCCCGTCGAGTTGGGAAAGTTCGATTGCGTCGATCTCGCCGAGCCGGGCGATCAGCTCCTCGACGAGTTCGGCCGGCGCCGAAGCGCCGGCGGTGATGCCGACGGACGAGGCGCCTTCGAGCCACTCCGGCTCGAGAGCGCGCGCGTCCTCGATCAGATAGCTCGGCACCCCGCTGTCGCTCGCAATCTCGCGCAGGCGGTTGGAGTTCGAGCTGTTCGGAGCCCCGACCACGAGCACGACATCGACGCGCCGGGCGAGTTCCCGCGCCGCTCTCTGCCGGTTTTGCGTCGCATAACAGATATCTTTGGTGTCGGGGCCGACAACCGTCGGAAAGCGCAGCTTGAGCGCATCGATCACGGCGCGCGTGTCGTCGACGCTGAGCGTCGTCTGGGTGATAAAGGCAAGCTTTTCGGGATCGAGGACTTGGAGAGAGGCGACCGCCTCGGGCCGCGAGATGAGGCGCACTCGGCCTTTGATCCGGCCCATCGTGCCTTCGATCTCGGGGTGCCCGGCGTGACCGACGAGAATGATTTCGCGACCCTCGCCCGCGTAGCGCTGTCCTTCGATATGCACCTTCGAGACCAGAGGACAGGTGGCGTCGATGACGCGCAGCCCGAGTTCCGCGGCCCTTTCTTCGATCGCGCTCGAAACTCCGTGGGCGCTGAAGATGGTGACGCTTCCGGGCGGGATGTCGTCGATCTCGTCGACAAAGCGCGCCCCTTTGGCGTGCAAACGCTCGACCACATGGCGGTTGTGGACGATCTCGTGACGGACATAAATGGGGGGACCGTATTTTTCGAGGGCGCGCTCGACGATCTCGATCGCCCTCTCGACCCCCGCGCAAAAGCCCCGAGGCTGGGCCAGCACCACGCGCATACCGTTCGCCTCATCCCCTTTTTTGGACAGGCCGAAGACCTAATCACTACCAAATCGCTAATATATGCCGGGAGCGCGGCCGCGCCCACAATTCATTCGCCTCCGCCCCGGAAACCGTATAAAGGGGAGCGCAGAAAGGCTCGGGGGCGGGCGCAAAGGCGCCCGCGCCCCTCTTTCTTTTCCCGTAAAGCCCCAAAGATGGTGGCGACCATGATCCTCTCGCGACGCAGACTCGTTACCGGAACCGCCTTTTGGCTCCTGGGCGCAAGGCCGAGCTTCGCCGCCCTCACTGGGGCGGCCGCTTCCGCTCCGACGGCGACGATCAAGGCCTTTTACGACACTCTCCTCGAGGTCATGAAAAAGGCCAAGCAGCAGAATATCCGCCAGCGTTACGCCGAGCTCAAACCGGCAATCCTCAAGGCTTTCGATCTCGCCTTTATGACGCGAATCGCGGTCGGGCCGAAATGGTCCTCCTTTTCTCTTGCCGAACGGCAAAAACTTGTCGCCGCCTTTCGCCGTTATACCGTTGCCAGTTATGCGCGAAATTTCGACAGCTATTCCGGAGAACGCTTCGAGGTCTCGCCCGAACCCGCGAAGAGCCCCGGCGGCGTGATCGTCGAATCCCGCCTCGTCCCCGCCGGCGGCAAGGCCATCACCCTCAACTATCTGATGCGCCGGAACGGCGGCCGCTGGCAGATCGCCGATGTCTATCTCAAAGGCACGATCAGCCAGCTCGCCGTCCGCCGTTCGGAATTCGCCGACGTGTTGAGCCGCTCGGGCGCCGAAGGCCTGGTGCGTCTTTTGGACCGCAAGGCGGCGGCGCTCGCAGCAGGCTGAGAGCGGAGGGGAAAAAGGACGGGCAAACTCTCGCCTCGCAGCCTAAAGGCGCGATGACGCCGGCCGACCTCATCCTCGGCTTCAGCCTTCCGGGCTGGCTTTATCTCGTCGCCGCGGCGATTGCCGCCGGGAAGTTCGCCGGCCGCGGCGCGGAGGACGGGAAAGGGACTTTGCCGGTCTCGGTGCTCAAGCCTCTCTCGGGGGCCGAGCCTCACCTTTACGACAATCTGCGCTCTTTTGCCGAACAGGAATACGCGCCCTTCGAGGTCATCTTCGGCGCGCGCGAAGAGAAGGATGGGGCGGTTCCGGTCGTCCGCGCCTTGATCGGCGACCTCCCCGGGCGCGGCCTCTTTCTCCTTTTCACCGGGCCCGCCAGCGGGATCAACCTCGGGATCAACCGCAAGATCGCCAATCTCGAAAAGATGCTTCCGGGCGCGCACAACGATCTTCTCGTTCTCGCC
>JAJYIC010000217.1 GCA_021790295.1 Pseudomonadota bacterium
GAGCGTCACCGCCATCGCCGACAAGCGCGCGCGCGCATCCGCGATGACATTTTCGCGGTCGGCAAGGCTGTGCACGACCGCCATCGCCCAGATCGCCGAAACGAGGCCGAAAGTGAGGCAAAGAAGAAGGCGGTCGGGATGGCGCAAGCGTAAAGGGAGTGAAAGCGCAGCGCGCACGCAGGCAAAACCCGCAGCAAGCCATGACTTTGCCCGAGGGCGGAACAATCCGCTCATCCGCTCGATCGACATCTGCCTTGCCTGGGGTCTCCCGTGACGTTTGCACTCGGCCCGGCGTTCGCACCGCCCGCCGCCTCCCGGGGCAAAGACCGGTGCGCCCCTTCTCAAAACCGGCGCGCAAAGCCGCTTTCGAGAGTTCGATTGGCGCAAGCCCGAGGCAAGCTTCGTGCCAGGAAGAGGAGACCGTCGAAAAGCGGGCGCGCCGCGCCCCTTTGCCGCCCGCTTCCCTGCCGCAAAGAGATCGCGAGGCGTGAAAAGAGGGAAACCTCTCCCCGGAAAGTCGGGAGAAAATTCCCTTTTCTGCGATGGCGCTCAGTGCGGGTAACAGTCCTCTGCGCTCAAGGTCAGAGAGAAAGGGAAAAGGGCGGGAACGGCAAAGGAGAACGGCATACTCCCCGAAACGAGAACGCCGCATTGGGCCTCGGCGACGGCAAAATTGCCGGCGTCGACAGGCAGCCCCGCCGCCGCGCTAACGGCAAAGCTTTCAGTCTCTCCCGCGCTGCCGCATAGCGCAGCGTCGATCGCCGCGCAGCGCGCCGCCGCCTCTACCGCATAATCGAGCGTGGTCTTCATCCAGATCAAACGGCCGAACTCCAAAAGGCCGATGACGAAAAGCAGAACCAAAGGCAGGGCGATGGCGAACTCCACCGCGACCGCGCCGCGCCTTGATCCGAAATCTGAACGGCCCAAGGACGCACCTATTTGAGCCTGAGGACGGCTTTGCCGGTCAACACCAGCGGCTCAGGCAACGCCGGATACTGGAGAATGGTGAAATGCTGGAGTTCGGCGCCGACTTCCCCATAAAGGCCCGGGCGGCTGCCGTCGGGACAAACGAGGGTGCAGTCGAGGGGGAGAAGAGAGCCCGTAGAGGGGCAAGCGCAAAACTGGACCGGCGCCGGGGTCGCGGTGATCCCGGTTGTTCCTGTCGCACCCGTTACGACGGCGGCAATCGCGTTCGCATCCCAGGGATTGACCTCGGCATAACGCGCGCCGGCGGCGGCCGCGGCATTGACGAGCATCGCCTCATAGGCGGCAAGACCGAGATCGAAAAGCGCGGTCAGGACGAGAACCAGAAAGGGCAGGACGAGGGCCAATTCGACCGCGACCGCGCCCCTCTTCGCCGTCCCCGCACCGGCGCCGGCCGCGCTCGCCGCAAAGCCTTGAGGTCGGCGCGAGAAGGCGATCCGACAAAGCGTGCCGATCATGAGAAAGCCCTCACTCCACGAGCTTGACTGCGGTCGCGAAAAGGAGCGGGTCGGTGCCGACCGCCGAACAATTGCTTTCCACTTGGACGTCGTTGCCGAGAATGACGATCCAGCCGATGACTTGCGTGCAGCCTCCGGCTGCGGTTTCGGTGCTGTTTTCGAGATCGATGATTTGCTGCGGAAAATAGAGAGCGCCCTCGATGTCGAGACTGGCGTTGTTGGAAAAGACCTGGGTCACATTCTCGGGCCCGCCGAGACCCATGATCGCGATCCCCGGAAAGGGCTCTCCCGAAGCGGGACCCGGCGCCGTCACGGCAAGGCGCGTGCCGTTGTCGATGGTGATCGCCGCGCCGTCGGTGATGACGATCGTCACCCCGGCGGTGCCGTTGATCGTAACCTGGTTTCCGAGCCTGAGGCCGCCGGCAAGGTAATAGGTTCCGGCGGCGAGATTGATCGTCCCGCCGTTGCCGATCTTCCAACCGTTGCAGAAATTGCCGGGAGAGAGATCGAGCGTGCCGCTGTTTCCCGCGCTCGCGTTCTGCCCGGTGCAGGCGGGAAGAGGCGAAGGCAGGGCAAGACCGGCGTAGGGATCGGCGATCGGCGCCGCATATTCGAGAGCGGGGTTGCCGTTGATCGCCGCATTGTTGGAAAGAGTCCAGCTGCCCGTGACGTTGACGGCGCCGTCGATCGTCGCATTGTTGTCGAGGGTGAGGGCCCCTGCCGCAGTCGAATTTGCCGCGACGGCGCAATCGGGGGTGGTGACGACCGCATTGTTCCTAAGGGTGACCGCCGCAACCGCGCTCGGATCGAGGGCGAGAATGCAGGCGACCGCATTTATATCGAGGAGCGCCACCGAGCGCGCGGAAAGTTGCCAGGGACCGCTTTTGAAGAGAGAGGCCAGAACCGGGTTTTGCGGCTCGCTGATGATCACCTCGACGGCATCGCTGTCGCCGGCATAAATGCCTTCTTCCGGCGGATCATTGACGAGAACCGTGGTGCCGTTCTCGCCGTTGACAAACCCTGCCGCCGCCGCGAGCGTCGTCGCCTCGGTCGCGAAATGCACCGGATAACCGTGCATTCGCGCCATCGCGGCGTCGTAAGCCGCCCCGTCGGCTGCGGTCTGCATCTGGCGCGAGGTCCACAACAGAATGCCGATCTCGATGCCGAGCGAGGCAAAGCCCAAGAGAACGGCGAGAAGAATGGCAATCTGGATGGCGATGCTGCCGCGCTGGCGCCCCTCTCGCGGGATTGTGCGCGAGAGGCAGCTCCTTCTCCTTGCCGTTATCCCGAGCCTTTTGCCGCGGCTCCGCTTCATCGCATAATGATGTCCAAGACTTGCAGCAAGGCGGGACCGCCGACGAAGATGAAGACGGCCGGCAGGATGAATACGACCATCGGGATGGTGAGAAGAACGGGCATGCGGTTTGCCCTTTCTTCGAGGCGCGCCAAGGCTTCGTTGCGCAACTCGGCGGCAACGATGCGCAAGGCCTGGGCGAGAGGGGTGCCGTAACGCATCGTTTGCGAAAGCGTGGTGACGACGGAGCGCACGCTCGGGACATCGACGCGGCTCGCAAGATTGCTGAGCGCCTGTTCGCGGTCCGGAAGGATCTTCAGATCGGCTGCGGTGAGAGCCAGTTCTTCGGCGAGAGAGGGGCGGCTTCCCTTGAGTTCGACGACGATGCGGTCGATCCCGTCTTCGAGCGCAAGCCCCGCTTCGACGGCGATGATGAGAAGCTCGATCGCCTCCGGCAATGCGGTTTCGATCTCGTGCACGCGCCGGCGCAGGCGGGTGTCGAGAAAAACCGCGGGCCCGTACCAGCCGGCTGCAAGGCCGAACGTCACCGCCAAGCCGAGGGGCAAGGCGGAGGAGCCCGCAAAGGAATGGCGAGCGGGAACAAAAAGCACGGCGGCAAGGAGGAGGCCGAGGCAGAGGCGGAAGGCGACGAAAAAGGCGCCGGCGTGATTTTGTGCGATGCCGAAGCCTTCGAGCCGGCGCGCCCATTCCGTGGTTTCGCGGCTTTGCCCTTTCGCCTGCTGAAGGCGGAAGACGCGGCCGCCTTGTCCGGCCGCGTCTTCGGTTTCGGAGGCGCGGCTTGCGAAAGTATCGAGAAGGGCATCGACGCGACCCGAAACCCGCGCTTTCGCGACCAGAAGCCCGTACCAGGAAAAGGAAAAAACGGCCACGGCGAAGGCGGCCGCGGGCCCCGCAAAGAGGAGCAGCGCCGGCCTCGCAAACGGCAGGAGAAGGCTCACCCTTCACTCCATCATGCTGCGGCGAATCATCGAACGCATGGTGACGCCCCCGGCCAAAAGGCTCAAAAGCGCGGAGCCGGCAAGGAGATTGCCGCGCGGATCGTGAATCAATGGCCGCAGGTAGCTCGGCGACAGAAACGAGAGGGCGGCGAGGATGAAAAACGGGATGCCGCCCAGAACTAAAGCCGAGATCCGCACTTCGGCCGTCGCCGCCTTTGCCTTGAGGCGGATCGCCCGCCTTTTGCGGATGATTTCGCTCAGCATTTCGAGGGTGGCCGCGAGATTCCCGCCGGTGGCGCCCTGCAATCCGACGGCGACAAGAAAAAAGCGGAAATCGGCGACGCCGACCCTTTCGCCGCAAGCCGAAAGGGCCTTTTCGAGAGGGATGCCGAGCCGGGTCTCTTCGGCGATCGAGCGAAAGGCGGCGCCGACCGGGGCCGGCGCCTCCTCGCCGACCGCGGCGATGGCGGAGGCGACCGGAAGGCCGGCGCGTATCATCCGCACGATCATGTCGACGGTATCGGGAAAGAGTTCGCCGAACCGCGCTTCCGCCCGCCTTTGCTGGCTGCGGATGAGAACCCTCGGGGCCAGAACGAAGGCGGCAAGGCCGGCGGGGGCGAGGATCGCGGCGGGCAGCCGGAAAAGGAAAAAGCCGGCCGCCGTAGAGACCCCGGCGCTGGCGAGCGCCAGGAGAAGAAGGGTCGGGGTTTTCGCGCTCGCTCCCCAGTCGCGGCCGATGCGGTAGGTGAAGAGACGGCGCAGCCGCGAGAGAAAAACCTTTGCGGCCTGCCGCGCCGAATGTGCGGCGAGCCCTTCCGCGCCGGGCGCGCGCGGCCCGACCGCGCGGTCGACGCGCGCCGCGAGCGCCTTTTCCTCTTTGCGCTTCAATGCCACCGAGGAGGCCATGCCTCCTCCTCCGCAAAGCAGAAGAAAGGCGGCGGCGACCGCGCCAAGCGGGGTCACGCCCGTTTCTCCTTGACCGCAAGCGCGGCAAGAAAGGCATTGTCGAGGCCATAATATTCGAGGCGCGGCAGAAACCGCGGGCGGATCCCGCTCGGCTCGAAGGTGCCGCGCAAAGAGCCGTCATGGTTTTCGCCCTGATAACGGAATGTGAAAAGCGGCGCGAGGATCACCGTCTCTCCTTCCATCCCCACGACCTCGGTGACCTCGGTGATCCGCCGCACGCCGTCGCGCATCCGCTCGATCTGGACGATGAGATCGAGAGCGCTGACGATCTGGCCGCGGATGGCGCGGATCGGCAGATTGACGTTGGCCGCCAGAAC
>JAJYIC010000218.1 GCA_021790295.1 Pseudomonadota bacterium
CCCGCCATTTGCGCCGCGGCCAACTCGTCGTCCTCCAATCGACAAGCTGGCCCGGGACGACGTGCGAATTCTTGCGCCCTCTTCTCGAAAAGAGCGGCCTTTTCTCCAACCGTGATTTCCTTCTCGCCTATTCGCCGGAACGGGAAGATCCCGGAAACCCCGATTTCGCCACCGCCGACATCCCCAAAGTCGTCGCCGGCGACGGCGCCGCGGCGCTCGAGGCCGCCTCAGCCCTTTACGGCGCGCTCACCTTGCGGACGGTTCCGGTTTCCTCGCCCGCCACCGCCGAAGCCGTCAAGCTGACCGAAAACATCTTTCGCGCGGTCAATATCGCCCTCGTCAACGAATTGAAGACGATCTACGAGGCGATGGGCATCGACGTCTGGGAGGTGATCGAAGCGGCCAAGACCAAGCCTTTCGGCTACATGCCTTTTTATCCGGGACCCGGGCTCGGCGGCCATTGCATCCCGATCGATCCTTTCTATCTTGCCGCCAAGGCGCGCGAATTCGATCTTTCCGCCCGCTTTATCGAACTCGCAGGAGAGATCAACACGGCGATGCCGGCGCGGGTCGTGGCAAAGGCGGGCGCGGCTCTTTCGCAAAGGCTGGGCCGCGCGCTCAAAGGCGCCCGCGTTCTCGTCCTCGGGCTTGCTTACAAAAAGAACATCGACGACACCCGCGAAAGCCCCGGCCTCAAGATCATCGAGCTTCTTTTGCGCGGGGGCGCCGAAGTCTCCTATCACGACCCCTTTCTTGCCGAACTGCCGGTGACGCGCCGGCATGGAGCGCTTGCCGGCCGCCGGTCGATCCCGCTCGAATCCTCCACCCTTTCCGCTTTCGACATGGCGATCATTTGCACCGATCACGACGGGGTCGATTACCGCCTTCTTCTCGCCCATTGCCCTCTTGTCGTCGATACGCGCAACGTCTGCGCAAGGCTTCATCTCTCGCCTTCTCGCGTGGTCAAGGCCTGAGCGCAAAAGGGCCGAGGAAGCCATCACAAGAGAGCGCTTGACGTTCACAGGGTGAACGGGCTATCCCGCTTCAAGCTGCGGCAATCTTGGAGGGGGCGGGTGAGCGCGGAAGGCGCCGAGACCGGCGATTGGGAGATCGAGCTTCGCTTACTCGCGGCGATAGAGCGCGACAGCGCCGTCACCCAAAGAAGCCTTGCCCGCGATCTCGGCATCGCTCTCGGTCTTGCCAACGCCTATCTGCGGCGTTGCGTCAAAAAGGGGCTGGTCAAGATCCGGCAGGCGCCGGCGAGCCGGTACGCCTATTACCTGACGCCTCAGGGCTTTGCCGAGAAAAGCCGCCTCGTCGGCGACTATCTTGCGGTGTCTCTGGCGTTCTTTCGCCGCGCGCGCAGCGAATGCGCCGCTCTCTTCGCCGAGTGCGAGGCGCGCGGCTGGCGCCGGGTGGCTCTTTTCGGGGCAGGCGAACTTGCCGAGATCGCCACCCTTTCGCGCGGCGAAAGCGCGGTAGAGATCCTTTGCGTCATCGACGGCCGCAGCTCGCAGCGCCGTTGCGCCGGGCTTCCTGTCGTGGGCGAACTTGCTGCGGCGATAAGGCTTGCCGGAAGGGCGGGGCTCGACGCCGTGATCGTCACCGACATGCGCGCGCCGCAGGAAAGCTTCGAGGCTTTGGCAAAGGCGGCCGCGGGCGAGGGCCTGACGCAAGGCCGGGTGGTGGCGCCGCGCCTTCTCCAATTGTCCCCGGCGCCCGCAGCAGGCGAAGGACTTGCGGCATGATTTCCTGGTACGCCGTCCATACGAAGCCGCAGGCCGAGGCAAGGGCTTGCGAAAACCTTTTGCGCCAAGGCTACAGCGCCTATCTTCCCCACGCCCGCGTCGAAGTCAGCCATGCGAGGCGCAAAGAGATCGTCTTGCGCCCGCTCTTTCCGCGCTACCTTTTTGCCGGCCTCGACCGCTCTTCGATGCCCTGGCGCCCGATCCTTTCGACTTTTGGCGTCAGTGCTCTCGTCCTCGCCGCGGGCGAGCCTGCGCTCGTTCCCGCGACTGTCCTCGCCGCGCTCAAAGAGCGCGAAGAGGCGGGCGCCTTCGACCACACGGGGCGGGCGGGAACGCTCGGCCTTGGCGACCTCGTGCGGGTGACAAGCGGCGTCTTCGAGGACATGATCGGGCGGCTCGTCGAATTGCGCGAACGCGACCGCGTGGTGGTTTTGCTCGAATTCCTCGGACGCCCGGTCAGGGCCGAGCTTCAGGGGGAAGCGATCGCCGCCCCGTGAGCGGGAGGGCCGTTTTCCCTATCTTTTTTCCGGTGAAAGTCTTTTCACCCGGAATGCGGTAGCGTCAAGGAGCGGCCCGGAGCGGGCGAAAAGGAAAGCGCGCCTCGGGAGTAGAAAAGCGAGATGAGAAGGAAGAGCGAGCATTGAGCCTCGAAACCACCGGCAGACCCGCTTTGGTCGGCGCCCTCAAAGCCGGCCGGCGCGCGCTCGCCCCGGAAACCGCGGTTTTTTACGATTTTCTCGAGGGCTTGCAGCGCTGGCATCTATGGCGTGCGCTCGCCTGGAGGGACATCCGTTCGCGTTACCGCCGCACCGTGATCGGGCCGTTCTGGACGGCGCTCAACACGGCCATTTTTGTCGCCGCTTTGGGCGCCGTCTACGCCCTCCTCTGGCACCAGCCGGTATCGCGCTATCTGCCCTATTTCT
Source organism: Pseudomonadota bacterium (assembly GCA_021790295.1). Taxonomy (GTDB): domain Bacteria; phylum Pseudomonadota; class Alphaproteobacteria; order ATCC43930; family CGMCC-115725; genus AP-15. The sequence continues at coordinate 2,672 of JAJYIC010000218.1, forward strand.
GCGCCGGATATATCTCCTGGTACTTCTTTTTGACGATGGCCAACGAAAGCGGATCGGCTTTGATCGTCGAAGCGGAGACGGTAAAAACAATCCACGTTCCCTACTCGGTCTTCATCTTTCGGGTTGTGATGCGCAACCTGATCGTATTTTTACATAACCTCTCCGTATTCGTTGTCGTCGGGTTGATATTTCAAATCCATTGGGGATGGAGCCTTTTGCTGGTTCCCGTCGGTTTCCTCTTCATTCTCCCCAACTATTTCTGGATGGCCCTTCTTCTCGCGACCATCTGCGCGCGTTTTCGCGACGTCATCCAGCTCGTCTCCAACATCACCCAGATCCTTTTTTTCGTGACCCCGGTGTTCTGGCGGGCTTCCGAACTCAAAAGCAGCCCTTTTGCCACCTTGCTCTTCGTCAGGGCGAACCCGGCCTATCGCTTCGTCGATGTAATTCGCGCCCCTCTTCTCGGCCACGCGCCGAGCCTTGGCACCTATCTCTATCTTCTCCTCATCGGGGTGTTGGGCGGGGGAGCGACGGTGCTTTTGCTGCGGCGCGTCTACGGGCGGATCGCCTACTGGCTTTGACGAGGCGCGCATTCATCTCGAAGCGGTTTTGTGGGTATCATGACCTCGATTGTTCTCGATCGCGTCTCAGTCGATTTTCCGATCTACGATTCCGATCGCAGCCTGCGCAAGCTGCTCTTCCGCGCGCCGATCGGCGGCGCCGTCAAGAGAGACAGCGAGCGGCGCAATCGCCTCAGTGTGCGGGCGCTCGACGAACTCAGCTTCGATCTGCGCGCCGGCGATCGGCTGGGCATCATCGGCCACAACGGAGCGGGAAAATCGACCCTTTTGCGCGTCATGTCGGGCGCTTACAGGCCTTCGAGCGGTTCGATCGAGGTCGAAGGTGTGGTCTCGGCCCTCCTCAACCTCGGCATCGGCTTCGATCCCGAAGAGAACGGTTACGAGAACATCCACAACGGCTGTCTTCTGCTCGGCCTCAGCCCGGAGAAGATCCGGGGAAGGATCGAAGGGATCGCCGAATTCACGGAACTCGGAAGCTATCTTTCGATGCCGGTGCGCACCTATTCGAGCGGCATGCAGGTGCGCCTCTCCTTTTCGATCGCGACCTCTCTCGACCCCGATATCCTTCTTCTCGACGAGATCATCGGGGCGGGGGACGCCGTCTTTATGGTAAAGGCGCAAAAGCGGATCGAGACTTTGATGGAAAGGGCGAGCCTTCTCGTCCTCGCCTCGCATTCGAACGAAACCATCAGCCGCCTTTGCAACAAGGTGATCTTTCTGCGCTCCGGGCGGATCGAGGAATTCGGTCCGGTCGAGTCGACCTTGAAGGCGTATGAGAAATGGCTGGCGGCGGCGTGACGCGCCTTTGCGGCCTTTTGCGCGGGCGCGAGGGCGCCCTTGCGGCCGGCGACAAAAAGGGTGCGCCCGGCGTTTCCCGCGCTGGCGCTCACGCCATTCCCCTCGTCGCGCCCCCTCATTCTGCGCCCGGTGCCCGCAACAGATCTCTTTCCATCCTCGCCCTTCCGCGCTATTCGCGTTTGGGTTCGACGACGCGCCTGCGCTTTCTCGATCTTCTGCCGATCCTGCGCGAAGAGGGAATCGCCGTCGAGGTTTCCTCTTTTTTCGACGATTCCTATCTCGCCCGGCTTTATGAGGGGGAGCGGCCATCGCTCGGCTCTCTTGCCGGCTATTACGGGGGGCGTCTTCGGGCGCTCTTCAAAATGGGGCGCCACGATCTCCTTTGGCTCGAAAAAGAAGCTTTGCCCTGGCTTCCCTGGTGGTTCGAAAGGGCGCTTTTGCGCGGGCGCCCTTACGTCGTCGATTTCGACGACGCCTGGTATCTGCGTTATCAAGGCCACGCGAACCCTTTGGTTCGCGGCTTTCTCGCCGGCAAGCTTTCGGCCCTCGTCCGCGCGAGCCGTCTTGCGGTCGCCGGCAGCGAAAGGCTCGAAGAGTGGGCGCGACAGGCGGGGGCGCGATCCATCCTGCGCCTTCCGACCGCGGTCAACCTCGACCGTTATGCGCCTTCGGAGAAACCCCGGGAAACGGGCTTTACCATCGGCTGGATCGGTTCTCCCTCGACGGCTGCGGCCTATCTACCCCCTCTCGCCCCGGTTTTTGCGGAGCTGACAAAAAACGCCGGTTGCCGCTTGGAGCTTGTCGGTTCGGGCCCGATCCGTCTCGACGGTGTCGCCCCCACTTTTCTGCCTTGGAGCGAAGAGGAGGAAGGGCGCCTCATCGCCCTGTTCGACGTCGGCATCATGCCTCTCGAGCAGGACCTCTGGA
>JAJYIC010000219.1 GCA_021790295.1 Pseudomonadota bacterium
ATAGCTCGAAAGCCGGGCGCTCGTTTCTTGCAAGGCTTCGAAGGCTCTGATCGCGGCGCCGAGTTCGGTTCCCGGCAAAGCGGCAAGCCGGCCTTGGTAGGCTTGGCGAAAGGCTTCGGCATCGGCGGCGAGAGCCTCGAGATCGCGCCAAAGCTCTGGACTTTCCCGGCCGGGATAAAGATCGGAAAGGTCCCACTGGGGAAGAGCCGTCTCTCTGCCTTCTGCGCCCATCGCCCGTTCCATCACCGGTCCGTCATTGCCGCCGATCGGGCATATGGGAGCCGGGCCGTCCAGCGCCAAGCAGGCCCCTTTGAGGCATTCCGCTCTGTGCGCGAAAGCCGTAAAAAGGCGCCGGCGAGAAGGGACGGGCAGAGGATGGACAGCGGGCGCTGGAAAAACCTTCCGGCCATGTTTTACGAGACCGCGGAAAGGCGTCGCAACAAGCCGTTCCTGTGGGTGAAAAAGGGGAAACGCTACCGGCCCGTCACTTGGCGGCAGGCTGCGGAAGAGGCGCGGCATCTCGCGCGGGGCCTCATCTCGCTCGGCGTCGAGCGCGGCGACCGCATCGCTCTCGTCGCCGAAAACCGCCCGGAATGGGTGATCGCCGATTTTGCCATCATGAGCGCGGGGGCGATCACGGTCCCCGCCTATGTGACGAATTCGGTCGAAGACCACCGTCACCTTTTCGCCAACGGCGGGGCAAGGCTCGTCATCGTTTCGAAATCCTCGCTCTCCTCGCGCGTTCTCGCCGCGGCCAACCAGGTCGAAGCGGTCGAGACTGTGGTGGCGATCGAGCCTCATTCCGGTCAGGCGACGAGCGTCGACGTCGTCAGTTGGGAGGAAGCTCTCGCGCGCGGCAAGGCGCATCCCGAAATCGAACTCGCCTCTCCCGAAAGCGAAGACACCGCCTGTATCATCTATACTTCTGGCACGGGCGGCCTTCCCAAAGGAGTGATGACGAGCCACCGCGCCATTCTCGAAAATTGCCGCGGCGCCTATCGCCTCCTCGAAAAGCTCGGATTGGGAGAGGAAGTGTTCTTGAGCTTTCTGCCGCTTTCGCATTCCTACGAGCACACGGCCGGACTGATGTTCCCGATCTCTCTCGGCGCTGAGATCTATTTCGCCGAAGGAGCGGAGACTTTGGGCCTCAACATGCGCGAGGTGAGGCCGAGCTTGATGACGGCGGTGCCGCGCCTTTACGAGACCCTTCACCAGCGCATCCGCCTCGGGGTCGCGCGCAAAAGCCGGCTCGCGCAAAGGCTTTTCGAAGAAGCGGTGGCGATCGGGAGAAAACGCTCGGAGGATAGGGCCTTGAGCGGCGCCGAGCGGCTTCGCGATCCGGTCCTCGACCTTCTCGTACGGCGCCGGATCCGCCGCCGTTTCGGCGGCCGCCTCAAAGCCATGGTTTCGGGGGGCGCCCCGCTCAACCCCGATATCGGCAGCTTTTTCCTCGCCCTCGGGATCACCCTTTTGCAAGGTTACGGCCAGACCGAAGCGGGGCCCGTCATCAGTTGCAACCCGCCCTTTGCGATCAAGATCGATACCGTCGGGCCGCCTCTCGACGGGATCAAGACCCGCCTTGCCGAAGACGGCGAGATCCTCGTTTCGGGCGGCAATCTCATGAAAGGCTATTGGAACGACCCGGAGGCGACGGCAAGGGTTCTGGCCGACGGCTGGCTTCATACCGGCGACATCGGCCTTGTCGACGAGGACGGCTATATCCGCATCACCGACAGGAAGCGCGATTTTATCAAAAGCTCGGGCGGCGAGATGATTTCGCCCGCCCGGGTCGAAGGCTATCTGACCCTTGCCCCGGAAATCGCCCAGGCGATGGTGTTCGGCGACCGCCGTCCTTATCTCGTCGCCGTCATCGTCCCCGAGGAGGAGTTTGCCCAACCTTTTGCCGCGGGAGAAAGGCCAAAGCTTGCGCAACTTGGCGAAGACGCCGAATTTCTGAAAGCCCTCGGCCAGGTTGTGGCGCGGGTCAACCGCAGCCTTTCGCCGATCGAACGCGTGCGGCGGTTCCTCCTCGCCAGAGAGCCTTTTACCATCGCCAACGGACAGATGACGCCGACCCTCAAATTACGGCGCCATGTGATCGGGGAAGTTTACGGCGCCTCTCTCGCCGCCCTTTACGAGGGCAAAGGCGCGCCGGGCTGAAAGGCAAAAGGACCCGTCAAAAGGGGCACAGAAGGCAGAAGGAGGGAACAAGAGATGGCCGAAATCCCGCGCCTCAATGGCGTCATCCGCGCGCTCGAAACGGGAAAGCCCGCATTTGCCGCCTTTTCCGCCGCCGAGATCGGCGCGGCTCAGGCTCTGTCCGCCGCGCCTTACGATGCGGTGGTGTTCGAGATGGAACACAGGCCCTATGACGCCGGCGCCTTGCGCGAGTGCCTTTACTTTATGCTCGACCGCCGGCAGATCGCCCTCTCCGGCAGTCTTTCTCCCGCCGTGACGCCTTTTGTCCGCATTCCTCCGAACGGCGGCGAGAGCAATGAGTGGGTGGCAAAGCAGGTTCTCGATCAAGGCGTTTACGGGCTCGTTTGGCCTCATGTCAGCAGCGTCGAGGAAGCGCGCAACGCGGTCTGCGCCTGCCGCTATCCGCGCCCGCCTTCGGCGCGTTACGCTCTGCCCCCCGGCAAACGCGGCGACGCGCCCGCCGCCGCCGCGCGTTATTGGGGCCTGACCCAACAGGAATATTACAAGAAGGCCGATGTCTGGCCTCTCGACCCCGAAGGCGAGATCCTGGTCGCGATCATGTGCGAAGAGGTGTTGGCGATCGAAAACCTGCCGCGGATATTGGAAGAGGTTCCGGGGATCGGCGTCGTCATCATCGGCGAAGGGGATCTCTCGCAGGAACTCGGCCACCCGCGGCATTACGACCATCCAGAGGTCGCCCAGGCGATCGACGAGATCCTTCAGATCTGCAAGGCGCATGGGGTCGCCTGCGGACATCCGCATGTCGATGCGGCCAATATCGCGGGGCTGATCGACAAGGGCTTTCGCTTTCTGATGCCGGCCCCGGTCACTTCTTTTGCCGCGCTCGAACGCGGCCGCAAGCTTTCGGGCCGCGATTAGGAGGAAGGGTCGCTTCGCTCCTGCGCCCTTTCTTTTTTGCCTGTGAGAAACTGGAAGAGAGGCCACAAAAAATTGAGCGAGGCCTGGAGCGCAAAAGCGGCGATCCAGGCCTCCTCCCGCCCGCTCCCGCCGCCGAGGTCGAGAACAAAGCCGAAAAGGATCGGGCTCAAGGCCGAAGCGCCAAAGCCCGAAAGCGCCTGGATGCCGAGAAAGGCGCCGCGCCTTTCGGGCTCGGCCGCGGCCACCAGGCCGGCATTGATGGTGCCCGAATCCGCGGTCGCCGCGGTGATCGAAAGGATGGCGGCAAGCGCGGCGGCGTAAGGCGAAAAGGCGGCGGCCGAGGCGAGAAGGAGGCCTCCCAACGCCGAGACGGCCATGGTCGCGGCGATCACCCGGCGCCTCTCCCTTTTTGCCGCCAGCTCGTTGACGAGGATGATGAGAGGCGTCGCGCAAAGATTGGCGAACATCGCCACGAGAGCGGCGTAAGAGGCGAGATCCGCCCGTCCCGCCCGGTCGCAGGCAAAGACGAGGATGGCGACGAGCCAGGCCCGCAGAGCCGAGACCTCGCCGTTGTGAAAGCCATAGGCGCAGACGAAAAGAAGCGCCCGGCGATTGCGGAAAAGGGGCTTGAAAGACGGCAGCCAAGAGGCGCCGGCGCCGACCGGCCGCGGCAAAGGCGGCAGAACGAGCGCGGCGACGCCCGCCGCCACTAAAGGCCCCAAGGAAAGAAAGGCGAAACCGAGCCTCCAGCCGAAAGCCTCGGCGAGAACTCCCGAAAGCGCATAGGAAAGGCTCACTCCGACCGTAAAGGTCGAAGTGAAAATGGCGACGGAGCGCGCCTCTCTTTGTTTCGGAACCGCATCGGAAAGCGCTCTCATCCCCGGCATATGCGAGCCTCCGAAGGCCGCGCCTTGGAGGAAGCGCCACAAAGAGGCGCTCGCGGGCCCGCCCGAAAGAAGGGCAAAGCCGAGTGCGGCGGCGGCTCCGAAGAGAAGGGAAGAGAAATAGATGCGGCGCGGATCGATCCGATCGGTGAGCGCGCTCAAAAGCGGCACGGCCAGGATGTAACCGGCAAAATAGACGCCGCTGATAAAACCGGACTGCACGTCTGAAAGCGACCACAGATGGGCGAAGAACGGTTGCAGAGCCGGGAAGGAAACGCTTCCCGCCATGCCTATGGCCTGGCCGAGGAAGACGGCGGTGGTCATAAGGCCGGTCGAGAGGGCGCTCCGGGGTTTTTCCATTTGCTTTGAGTGTTACCGCGCCGCCGCCCCGAAAAGGAAGGCCCCGCCGCCGAAGGCCCTCACCGGCAAAGGCTTCCCGCGCCGGGGAAGAGGCTTCAGCGCGCCCGATCGGGGGGCGGGGAGGGCAGAGGATCGGGGTCTTCGATGGCTTTGCGGCTCGGCAGTTCGCCCGCGTTCCAGCCGCCGCCCAAAGCCTCGATCAAATTGACGCTCGCCGTAAGGCGGTTCTGGCGGATGGCGAGAAGGGCTTCTTCGTTCGCAAGCGCCGTCTCTTCGGCGACGACGACGCTCGTATAGGCGACCGTCCCCGCTTTGTACTGATTGAGGATGAGGCGCGCGGCCTCTTCCGAAGATTTGACGGCGCGGCTTTCGACCTTTTCCTGCTGTCCGAGAATGCGCAAAGCCGCAAGCGAGTCTTCGACCCCTTGGAAGGCGGTGAGAACCGTCTGCCGGTAATTGGCGACATCCTCCCGGTAAAGGGCGCGCGTCTCGCGCACAGCGGCGGCGCGGGCCCCGCCGTCGAAAAGCGTCTCGGCAAGATTGGTCCCGAACGACCAGAGCGTGCTCGAGGCCGCGAAAAGATTGCCGAGGGTTTCGGATTCGACGCCGTAATCACCCGAAAT
>JAJYIC010000220.1 GCA_021790295.1 Pseudomonadota bacterium
GCGGCCGGGAAGGATTGTGCCGCCATAAAGAAAGACCGCGGGCACGTTGAGGCGCAGCATCGCCATCATCAGACCCGGCAGCGACTTGTCGCAACCGGCCAGCCCGACGAGGGCGTCATAGCAATGGCCGCGCATCACGAGTTCGACCGAATCGGCGATGATCTCGCGGCTGACAAGCGATGATTTCATCCCGGCATGGCCCATCGCGATGCCGTCGGTGACGGTGATGGTGGTGAATTCGCGCGGCGTCCCGCCCGCCGCCGCGACCCCTTTTTTGGTCGATTGCGCCTGCCTCTGAAGAGCGATGTTGCAAGGCGCCGCCTCGTTCCAGGTGGTGGCGACGCCGACGAGAGGACGCGCGATATCTTCCCCCGATAGGCCCATCGCATAAAGAAAGGCGCGATGCGGCGCCCGTTCGGGCCCGATCGTCACGTGACGGCTGGGCAGGCGGCTTTTGTCGATCGGCCTTTGCGGGGGGTTTTCGCTCATCAGGGCGACACCTTCTGAAGAGGGCGGGGAAGACCACGCTAGCCTTGAGGAAGGCTCTGATCAATGCCGCAATTGCGGCGCGGAAGGGCGCGCCTGCGCGGCGGCAAAAGGCGCATTCCTCTTTCCGCTTGCGCGCCCGCGCCCGCCGCCGTTAAAGGGGAGAAAGGAGAGGAGGGGTGAGGAAATGCGGAAAAAGGGGTGGGCGGCTCTCTTTTTGGCTCTCGCCTCCTGCTCGGCGGGCGGCGGCAACTCGGCCACCCTCGTCCTCAAAAATCCCTATTGGCGGCGGGTCAACGTCGAGGCCGTGATTACGACGCACGAGAACTGCGACAGCCGCGCCAAAGGCTATCTCAAGACCCTGCGCTTCGTGATGAAAAAGGGGCAGACCCGTACCATCCTCGCCCCCGATGACGAGATCATCTGCTGGCGCCATGACAGCAACCCGAACCGCCCGAGCCCCGGCGCCTGGTCGGGCTGGAGCCGGGCGATCCTCGAACCGGGGCAGAAGGCGAAAACGGATCTATAGCCGCTCTTCCTTATGCTCGGCGAGAAGCGGGGAGGGGCGGAAGCTTGCCCTCAACCGTTCGCCGAGAACGAGAAGAAGCGCCGCGCCGATCATCGCCATCGCCGCAAAATCCTGCGCATAAAGCCTCTCCCCGGCAAAGGCGGCGCTCAACGCGACGCTGACGCAAGGGATGGCGAGGGCGCCCATGGCGGAAATGCCGGCGGGCAGCTTTTCGATCACGCCGAACCAGGCGAGATAGGCGATCCCGTTCGAGAAAATCCCGAGGTATAAAAGCGCCTCCCAATGCCTTGGCCCGATGCCGGAAAGATGGGGCGGAAAAGAGGAGGCCGCCCATACCGCGGCCATGGGCAGGAAACCGATGGCGAGCTGCCAGAAGGTCACCACCGAAAGCGGCGCGAGCCAGCGCCGGCGTTTGAACCATACCGTGCCAAGCCCGTAGGAAAGGGCGGCGAGGAGGGTGAGCGCGGCGCCGAAAGGGGCTCCTTTGATGCGCCAAAGATCTTGCGAGACCATCACCACGACCGCCGCGGCGCCGAGAAGGAGGGCGGCGATCCTTTGCCCCGTCAGCCTTTCGCCGAGAAAAATGCGGGCGAAAAGATTGGCCCAGATCGGCATCGTATAGATGAGGATCGAGGTTCGCCCCGGCCCCAGGAGCTTGACCCCGAAGGTGAAAAGCACGGGAAGGATGGCCATGTTGAGAAGCCCGGCGATGACCAGATCGCCCCAGGCGGCGCGCTCGACGGCAAGCCGGTGGCCGCGCAAAAGCGCGTGAAAAAGCAGAAGCGAGGCGCCGAGAAGCTGCGCCAGACAGCGGATCGTCATGACGTCGAAACCGGTCAAGGCAAAGGCCGTGACCGGGTAGGACGTGCCCCAGATGAGCCAGACGAGAAAGAGAAAGAGAAGCGCCATCAGGACGCCTTCCTTGCGCTGAACGTCATCGCCTCTCCCCCTCTTCCAACGGGCGTTTCCCCGCGCCCGGCGAACCGGTATACGCGCTAGCGTCGTGGTTTCGAAGTTCGCAAGATCACCGGATAGCAAACTCCGGGCGAACTTCGAAACCAAAACGACACTAGAAATCAATAGTTTGCTAGTGTCCTTTCGATTCTGAAATTCGCCTCGAGGCCGGTATGGGGATCATGCGAATTTCAGAATCGGGACACTAGAAGCCAATGCCGTAAGATCCTTCCCCTTGCTGCGCCCTTCCGAGGAGCTTTTTGATGAAAGTCGCAAACGCCATTGCCGAGGTCCTAAAGCGCGAAGGAGTGGCCTTTCTCATCGGCTACCCCGTCAATCCCATCATCGAAGCGGCGGCCGAAGCCGACATCCGCACGATCATGGTGCGCCAAGAGAGGATCGGCCTGCACATGTGCGACGCCATCGCCAAGGTGACTTCGGGCGAAAAGATCGGCGTTTTTGCGATGCAGCACGGCCCCGGCACCGAAAACGCCTTTGGCGGGGTGGCGCAATCCTTTGGCGATTCCTGCCCGGTGGTGGTTCTGCCGGCCGGTTATGCGCGGGCCGTCAATCACGTCCGCCCCAATTTCAGCGCCGCGCTCAATTTCCGCAACGTGACGAAGTGGTGCGAAGAGGTGACGGTCGCGGGGGCCACGGTCGAGGCCTTGCGCCGCGCTTTCACGCAGGCGAGAAACGGGCGTCCGGGCCCGGTGTTGATCGAGTTTCCAAGCGATCTTTTGCGCGAAGAGTTTACCGGGCCGATCGACTACTGCCCCGCTCCCCGCCTCAAAAGCGCGCCCGATCCGCGCTCTCTGGCGGCAATCGCCGCCGCGCTCGCTGAGGCCGAACGGCCTCTCATCTGCGCCGGGCAAGGGGTGCATTACGCCGAGGCATGGAAAGAGCTGAAGGCACTCGCGGAGCTTCTCGAAGCGCCGGTGATGACGACGCTGCCGGGGAAAAGCGCCTTCCCCGAAAACCACCCTCTTGCGCTCGGTTCCGGTGGGATCGGGATTTCGAAGGCGCTTCACGTTCTTCTGCAAAAGGCCGATCTCGTTTTCGGGATCGGTTGCAGCTTTACCCGTTCGAGCTTTGCGACGCCGATGCCGAAAGGGGCCCGCATCGCCCATGCGACGCTCGATCCCGGCGACATCAACAAGGATGTGCCGGTCGGGCTGGCCGCCGTCGGCGATGCGCGGCTCACCCTCGAAGCCCTTCTCGCCGAACTCAAGGATCGCCTCGGAGCGCGCCCGCGCGGCCGCCTGGCGGGCGTTTCGCGCGAGATCGCCCTCTTGAAGGAAGAATGGATGGGAGAGTGGGCGCGGCGCCTCGATGCCGATGCGGTTCCTCTTTCCCCTTATCGCGTGATCCGCGATCTCTTGCGCACGGTCGATGTCAAAAACACCATCATCACCCATGATGCGGGAAGCCCCAGAGACCAGCTTTCGCCCTTCTGGGTGAGCGAGAGCCCGCTTTCCTATCTCGGCTGGGGAAAGACGACCCAGCTCGGTTACGGCCTCGGCCTCGCCATGGGGGCAAAGCTCGCCCAGCCGGAAAAGCTTTGCATCAATGTCTGGGGCGACGCCGCCATAGGCTTTACCGGGATGGATTTCGAGACCGCGGTCAGGGAGAGGATCCCGATCCTTTCCATCCTTTTGAACAACTTTTCGATGGCGATCGAATTGAAGGTGATGCCGGTGGCGACGGACAAATACCGTTCGACCGACATCAGCGGCAATTATGCCGATCTCGCGCGCGCTCTCGGCGGTTATGGCGAGCGCGTGAGGGAACCGGCCGAGATCGTGCCGGCAATACGCCGCGGCATCGAAAAGACGCGCGAAGGAGTGCCGGCGCTTCTCGAATTCATCACCGAAAAGGCAACCGACGTGTCGCGTTACCCGTGAACCCTAAGGCGCCCCGGCAAAAGGATAAAGGAGGAGACCCATGCTGATCGTCGATTCCCAGGTCCATGTCTGGGGCGCCGACACGAAAGAGCGTCCCTGGCCGCAAGGGCGCTCGGCGCCGCACCGCGCCCACCCTCTCTCGGCCGAAGAGCTGATCCGGGCGATGGATGCGGCGGGCGTGGAGCGCGCCGTTCTCGTCCCGCCTTCCTGGGAAGGGGACCGCAACGATCTCGCGCTTGCCGCGGCGCGGCGCTACCCCTGGCAGTTTGCGGTGATGGGGCGCCTTCCGCTCGAGCGCCCGGAAAGCCGAAGCAAAGTGGCGGATTGGAAAAATGAGCCGGGCATGCTCGGCATGCGTTTCACCTTTCACCGTCCGCCGCAAAAGGCGTGGCTTTCGGACGGGACCGCAGACTGGCTTTGGCCAGCGGCCGAACGCGCGGGGATCCCTCTCATGGTCCTGCCGCCGGGTTCGCTTTCCCTCATCGATGGCGTCGCCGAAAGGCACCCGGGGTTGAAGCTCATCATCGATCATCTGGCGATCCCTTCGGGCTCCAAGGACGAGGCGGCCTTTGCCCATCTGCCCGAGCTTTTGCGTCTGGCAAAAAGACCCAATATCGCGGTCAAGGCGAGTTCGCTTCCGAGCTATTCGAGCGAATCCTACCCTTATCGCGGGCTGCACGATCACATCCATCGGGTGGTTGACGCTTTCGGCCCGCAGCGTTGCTTTTGGGGCAGCGATCTCTCGCGCCTTCCGTGCAGCTACAGGGAAGGGGTGACGCTTTTTACCGAAGAGCTGCCGTTTCTCTCGGCAACCGAGAAGGAGCTGATCATGGGCCGCGCGATCTCAGAGTGGCTCGGCTGGAAGCGTCCGGGCTGATCGCTCTCGCGTCGAGAGCCCCGCTATGCAATCCTCGGCGCGCGGCCGAAAGGCGCTTTATCTTTGACAAAAGGCGCCATCTTGCACTCGTGGAGGAAACCGATGTCGAAAAAGCTCGTTCTTCTCTTCTTGCTCGCCTTCTTCGGGTTTGCCGGCGTCGCGCGGGCGCAGAGCGCGCCTCCTTAGCTACCTGGATG
>JAJYIC010000221.1 GCA_021790295.1 Pseudomonadota bacterium
ACCTCGGCAACTCCGGAGGGCCGAGCTTTAATGTCACCGGCGAGGTGATCGGCATCAATACGGCGATCTATTCGCCGAACGGCGGCAGCGTCGGCATCGGTTTTGCGATCCCCTCGAACGAGGCAAAGACGGTCGTCGCCGCTCTTATCAAGAACGGCAAGATCGAACGCGGCTGGCTTGGCGTGCAGATCCAGAAGGTGACCCGCCCGATCGCGGCCTCGCTTGGCCTTCAGCATGATTGGGGCGCGCTCATCGCCGTGGTTCAGCCGAAAAGCCCGGCGGCAAAGGCGGGCTTGAAGCAGGGCGACGTCATCCTTTCCTTTAACGGTTCGCCCGTCAAACGCCTGCGCGACCTGCCGCGCCTTGTCGCCGACACGGCCCCGCACAGCAACGCCTCGATGACCGTCTGGCGCGACGGCAAAAAGCTCGATCTCACGGCAAAGGTCGGCGAACTTTCGAACAATCAACAGGTCGCCTCCGCCGGCGGGAACGGCGAACAAGGCGGCGCCCCCTCTGAGGCTTCCGCTCTGGGCATGCATTTCGCCCCTCTGACCAAGGAATTGAAGGGCGAATTGCGCGTTCCGAAAGGGGTGCGCGGCGTGGTCATCACCGGCGTCGACAGCGGCAGCATCGCCGAGAATGTCGGCCTCAGAAGCGGCGATGTGGTGATGGCGATCAACCAGCAGGCGGTTCATACGCCCGAGGAAGCCGCCCGCAAGCTCGAACAGGCGATGCATTCGCCAAAGAAAAGCGCGCTTCTTCTTCTCAACCGCGCGGGCGTTACCGAATATGTCGGAGTGACGATCGCGAAAAACGAAGGCTAACGCGCCCTCGCCGCAAAAAGGCGGCGGGCCAGGCCGGCACGAAGGGGGTGGCCCTCGAGGACGCGGAGGGGCGCCCCCTTTTCGTTTGCGGGCGCGGCGATCAAAACGCGCGAAGGACTTTGCCTGCGGACTTGCCGGACGCGGCGGCGCAAACGCGCCTTTAAAGAACCTCTCCTTTGCCGCGCCGTAAAGGGCTCAGCGCTGCCGCCAGGCCGAGCCGGCTTCCGCGCTTTTCTCTCGCGGCGGCAAGGGAAGGCGCGCTTCGAGGCGTTCGAGTTCGATGCGGGTGCGCGCGCCGGCGCGCAGAAGCCGGTCGGTTGCTTCGCGCAACAACGCCCGGCTTTCGGCCGTATCATTCTCGAGCGCACCATCGAAAGCGGCAAGAAAAGCCGCGATATCCGTATCGACCCTCTGGCGCAGCGCCCCGTCCAAAGAGCTTGCGGCCTCTTTTGTCCCCTGCGGTTCGAGACCCTCCCGCGGCGCGCGGCCTTCGAAGCCGCCGCGCCCGGAAAACAGAGGTTCCGACGGCCGCGCCGGAGGCGGTCCTTGCGGGCGAACGCTCATGGGTTCGCCGCCGGCCGGCTGCGGATGCTGCCTCACAGGAGGACGCGCGCCGCCGCTCTCCCCCTGCCCGGAGGAGCCGAGCGAAAGGTGCAATGTGCGCCTCTGCCCGCCATTCGGTGCGGGACCCTGCAGGGAATGGGGCGCGGAATGATTGGCCGAGGCAAAAGGCGCCGCCGCGGGGCGCGCCGCGCCGCCGCTTTCGAGGCTCCCCGCCTCGCGCCGCAAGAGAGGGTTGCGCTCGATCGCTCCCGGGTTCTCGCGCGCCCGATCGAAAAGAGGCGGTTCGGAATGGCGCTTCGGTTCGCCGGGCCTCTCGACGCCAAGCCTTTCGCGCAAAAGTTCGGGCGTCTGGCTCGCAGCCGGGCTTTCCTCATTGCCCGCCGCCGCGGCTCCATCGGTTGGCGCGGGTTGGGGTGCGGGTTGGATTTTGATCAACTGCGGCCCCGCGGGCTCCGCCTCCGCGCCGTCCGCCGCAGAATTGCGCGCGCGGTTTCGACTGACGATATAACTGATCGCCGGTGGAGAACAATCATAGGTTCGAGCAATACTGGCAAGCGTTTCCCCCGCTTCGTATCGCGATATGATCGAAGGCCAGTCCTTCTGGGGGATTTTTCCTCTTCTGCTTGATCTTTCCATTTCAAGACCTTCTTCTATCATTTTTGTAGTCATGGGTAGGGCATTTTTGTAGTCATGGGTATGGCTCGGTCACACTTGGAGTCCCCGGGGTGAACATTCGACGTTGCGGACATTCGACGCCGGTTACGCCCGGGACGGCGTCGAAAAATCCCTTCCAAGACAGAAGCTAACAAATGCAGTCCGAAGCTGGGGCGATCACTCGGCCCCTAACGAGCGCACGATGGCCCCGCCTCTTTACAAGAGATTCTCATGATACCGTTCGATCGAACAACAGTGAAGCACTTAATTTGTTCCAGGCGGCAAGAGAGGAGAAGCGCGCGCGCTCTCGGGCAGCGCGAATTCATACCCTGACGATCTTGCCAGGGTTGAGGATGTTGTCGGGGTCGAGCGCCTTTTTGATCGCGCGCATCAACAACAGCCCTTCGCCGAATTCGGCTTCGAGAAAATCCATCTTGCCGTAACCGACCCCGTGTTCGCCGCTGCAGGTTCCCTCCATCGCCAAGGCGCGGCGCACCATGCGCTCGTTCAAACGGGCCGCTTCGGCGACTTCCTCCTGCCGGTTCGGATCGATGATAAAGACGAGATGAAAATTGCCGTCGCCGACATGGCCGACGAGCGCCGAAGGGATCCGCGATTGGGCAAGATCGCGCTTGGTCTCTTTGATGCATTCGGCAAGACGCGAGATCGGCACGCAAACATCGGTTGCCCAACCTTTGGCTCCGGGTCTTTGCGCGAGGGCGGCGTAATAGGCGTCGTGCCGCGCCTGCCATAGTTTCGAGCGCGCTTCCGGGGTCCGCGCCCAGCGGAAATCTTCCCCTCCGTGCTCGCCGGCGAGCGCCTTGACGATATCGATGTCTTCGGCGACGCCCTTTTCGGTGCCGTGGAATTCGAAAAACAGGGTTGGCGCGACGCGCAGTTCGAGCTTTGAATAGGCGTTGATCGCGGCAATCTGCGCCTCGTCGAGAAGCTCGATGCGGGCGACCGGGACGCCGCTTTGGATGGTCAAAGTGACGGTTTCGACCGCGGCTTCCAAAGTGGGAAACGCGCAGGCCGCAGCCGAAATCGCCTCGGGTATCCCGTAAAGCCTCAGGGTCAGTTCGGTGATCACGCCGAGGGTCCCTTCGGAACCGACAAAAAGCCGCGTCAGGTCGTAGCCGGCCGCCGATTTGCGCGCCCGCCGCGCCGTATCGACGACCCGGCCGTCGGCGAGCACGACCTTGAGGGCGAGAACGTTTTCGCGCATCGTCCCATAACGCACCGCGTTTGTTCCCGAGGCCCTCGTTGCAGCCATGCCGCCGAGAGAGGCGTCGGCGCCGGGATCGATCGGGAAAAAAAGTCCGGTATCGCGCAGATGGTCGTTGAGCGCCTTGCGCGTCACCCCGGCTTCGACCGTCGCATCGAGATCGGCCGCGCCGATGCGCAGGATGCGGTTCATCTGCGAAAGATCGATCGACACCCCGCCTTTGAGGGCGGCGACATGGCCTTCGAGCGAGGTGCCGGTGCCGAAAGGGATGACCGGGCTTTTATGGTCGGCGCAAAGGCGGACGATCGCGGCCACTTCCTCGGTCGAGCGCACAAAGGCGACCGCATCGGGCGGGAAAGGGGCGTGATAGGATTCATCCCTGCCATGCTGATCACGCACGGCCTGGGAAGTGGAAAGCCGTTCGCCGAGAAGGCTTTTGAGCCCGTCGAGAAGAACGCCGGGAAGAGCCTCGCGGCGAAGGGAGGGTGCCGTCATCTCAAAGCCTCGGAAAGGAGCCGCAAAGCGGCAAAAAAGCGAGGATTACTCTTTGCCCGGCCGCGCCGCAATCCCGTGCCGCGCCGGGCGCGCGGGATATCCGCCTCCTCTGCGACCGTCATTCTGCGACGCTCTTTCTCCGATTACCTGCTAGGATGGCCGCGTTCGCGGTTCCTTAGAGGTGGGGATGGCGCTCAAATCTGTCAGCCTCGACGACAAATATTCGCTCGAGCGCGGACGCATCTACCTTTCGGGGACGCAGGCGCTCGTCCGCCTGCCGATGATGCAACTGCGGCGCGACGGCGCTCAGGGGCTCGAGACCGCCTGTTTCATCTCCGGTTATCGCGGCTCGCCTTTGGGCGGCCTCGATCAGAATTTGTGGAGCGCGCGGCGCTTTCTCGAAAAGGGCCGGATCCATTTCCAGCCGGCGATCAACGAGGAACTGGCGGCGACGGCGATCTGGGGAACCCAACAGCTCCATCTTTTTCCCGGCGCCAAAGTCGACGGCGTCTTTGCCTTGTGGTACGGCAAAGGGCCCGGCGTCGACCGCAGCGGGGACGCCTTGAAACACGGCAATTCCGCCGGTTCGGCGCCTTTGGGCGGGGTTCTCCTGCTCGCCGGAGACGATCACACCTGCAAATCCTCGACCCTCGCCCACCAATCCGAATTCGCTTTTGTCGACGCCCTCATCCCCGTCCTCAACCCTTCGGGGGTCGAGGATATTCTCGATTTCGGCCTTTTCGGCTGGGCGCTTTCGCGCTTCTCCGGGTGCTGGGTCGCCCTCAAACTGACCGCCGAGGTCGCCGACAGCTCGGCCTCGATCGCGATCGAGGAGGAGCGGCCGCAGATCGTCCTGCCCGAGGATTTCGCGATGCCGCAGGGCGGGCTCAACATACGCTGGCCCGATCCGGCTCTCGACCAGGAAGCGCGTCTTCACACCTATAAGCTCGAGGCGGCGCGCGCTTTTGCCCGCGCCAACCGTCTCGACCGCATCCTCCTCGACCATCCTGGGGCCCGTTTCGGCATCCTTTCGACCGGAAAATCGACCCTCGAGGTGGGCGAGGCTCTTTCCCTTCTCGGGCTCGACGGGAAAGGCCCGCAGATCGGCATACGCCATCTGAAGCTCGGCATGTCCTGGCCGCTCGAAAGCGGAGGGGTGCGCCGTTTTGCCG